>JAFAZZ010000047.1 GCA_019239375.1 Solirubrobacterales bacterium
GCCAATCGCACGCTCATCCTGGGACATATTGGGCACACGTTTCCGCGGAAACGTGACGGTGAAACAACCGAAATCGCGGACTACCAGCTACTTCGCAGACAGACAGAGCCCGCCGGGGGACTCGAACCCCCAACCCCTTCATTACAAGTGAAGTGCTCTGCCAGTTGAGCTAGGCGGGCGAACGAGGCTCAGTCTCGCACTGTGGAGACGGCGCGGTCGAGCGAGCCGTGGCCGTTCGAGGCGTAGTCGGGAGGCGGGCCCGGTGGAAGGTCAGCCGTATCGGCGTTCAGCCGGCGCTCGAGCTCGCCAAGGACGAAGCCGAACAGGAGGTGGCGCCAGCTGGCCTGGGCAAAGGCCCGGCGGTTGCCGGCCAGGATGGGCAGGTCCTCGCGGGCGGGGTGGAAACGGTCGCAGAGGGCGGTCAGCGGCCAGAGGGCGACGTGCTCGACCAGGCCCAGCGCTGGGCCGCGCAAGGCGGGCGCGATCGGCAGCGCCGGCGCCACGTTGGCGTAGACGGCGCCGAACAGGACGCCGTTCTGGACGTGGAGCAGCAGGCCGACGGGGTACCAGCCAGGACCGTTGCGGAGGGTCCGGCCGAGCAGTTCCACGTCGTCGTAGCGGCTTCGGAGCAGCAGCTTGTCGAGGGGCTGCTGGATCGCCCAGACGGTGGCGGCGACGGCACCGGCGAGGGCTCCGTTGAGCGTTCGGGTGCTGATCGTTCCGTTGCCCAAGGAGGCCAAACTGTAACGGGCGGGGCTGGAGCGGGTACGCCAATGTGCGATGGATCACGAAGCGCTGCACCGGCGGACCCGGGAGCGAGGGGTCAACCGTTTTGTCCTGCTGGTGGTGCGGATAATCCTGACCACGTTCTTCTCGATCTACTTCCGGATGCAGCGGATCGGGCGGGAGCATATCCCTGGGGAGGGTCCGGTGATCCTGGCGGCAAACCACCGGAGCTTCTTCGATCCGTTCGTGATCGGGACGATGACCCGCCGGCCCGTGTACTACGTGGCCAAGAAGGAGCTGTTCGGCTACAGCCGGGTGTTGAGCTGGCTGCTGAGCGCGCTGGGAGCGTTCCCGGTCGACCGGGGGCACGGCGACCAGGAGACGATCGACACGGCGAAGCTCATCCTGGGCCGGGGCGAGATCGTGCTGATGTTCCCCGAGGGCACCCGCACGCGCCCGGGCTCCCTGGGCCGGCCGAAGCGCGGCGTCGGGCGGCTCGCGCTCGAGACGGGCGCCCCAGTCGTCCCGATCGCGGTGATCGGGACCGAGGACATCCGCAACCGCTGGCGGATCCGGCCACGCAAGGTGCGGGCCCGGGCGGGACGCGCGCTTCGGTTCCCCAGGGTCGAGGACGCGTCACCGAGCCTGGCCGGGGCTGTCACCGACCGCATCTGGCCGATGGTGATGTTGCAATGGGAGTGGCTCGGCGGCATGCCGCCGATCCGGCGCGCGGCGATCATCGGCGCCGGCCGCGCGGGCACAAGCCTGGCCGTGCTGCTCGCTCGCGCAGGCTATGAGGTCGAGCTCGGCTGCCGGACGCGCGAGCAGGCTGAGCTGATCGCGGCCACCCGCAGCAACGGCGGCTACCTTCCCAGGGTCGAGCTGCCGGACAAGGTTCGGATCAGCCGGGCGGCGGACCTGGAGCTGGGCGGCCACGACCTGATCTGCCTGGCCGTCCCCGCGCGGGCGCTGCCAGCCGTGATGGCCGCCCACGGGGAGAAGATCCCTCGGCGGGCCGGCGTCCTGGTCCTGGCCAAAGGCCTTGTGCCGCCACTGGGAACACTGCCGTCGGCGTTCGTCGCCGAGCGGTGCGCGGCGCGTGCGGTGGCCGCGATGGGCGGCCCGGCCGACGCCGCCGAGATGCTCGAACATGGGGCATCGGTGGTCCTGGCCTCGGTCGATCGAGGCTTCTGCCGCCAGTTGGCCGATGCGCTGCGCACAGCCGGATTCGACGTGAGCAGCACGGGGGACGTGACCGGGGTTGAGCTCGCGGGCGCGGCCAAGAACGTCGCCGTGCTGGCCGCCGCGGTTGGCTCGATCGCCGGGCCGAACGTGGCCGGCGCCGCCGCGGGCAAGGTGTTCGCCGAGGTCGATGCGCTCGCGCGGGCCAGGGGCGGGCGCCCCGAGACGTTCGCCGGCCTGGCCGGCGCAGGCGATCTGGTGGCCACCGTGGTCTCTGAGCGCTCGCGTAACCGGCGTGCCGGCGAACTGCTCGCGCAGGGGGTGCCGGCGGCGGAGATCGACAACGCGGTCGGCCATCCGGTCGAAGCCGTGGACTCGGCACCGCTGCTCGTCTCCGCGGCCCGCCTCGCCCAGGTGGCGACGCCGGCGCTGGACAGCCTGGCGGCGCTCATCGAAGGACGGATCGAGCCCGAGCAGTGGACGGCGACGGTGACCGAGCCGGCGCGCCCGACGCGGAAGTCGACTGTCCGCGCCGCGTGAGGAAGGCTAGGCTGCGGGTGTGGCGGAAGAAGAAGAACTATCCGGTAACAAAGCCGACATCGATGCGCGCTTCACTGAGCTGTACAAAACGCACCTCCGAGACGTTTATTCCTACAGCTACTACCGTGTCGGTAACCACCACGATGCCGAGGACCTCACCGAGCAGACGTTCCTGCAGGCCTACCGCCACTTCGAGCGCGCGCTGCGCGAGGCCAACGGGCGGCCGCTGCGGCCATGGCTCATTCGGATCGCCCACAACCTGGCCGCCAACTTCTACCGCGACCGCTCCCGCAAGCCCGAGTCAGGTATCGAGGATGCGGACATGATCTCCGCCCCCCACACGACGGAGTCGCTGGTCGAGGGCCGCGAGCAGCTGAAGTCGATCCTCGACGGCGTTCAACAGCTTCCCGATGACCGGCGCGAGGCGCTGATCATGCGCTTCGCGCTGGGCATGGACAACCGCGAGATAGCCCGCGCCCTGGGCCGCACCGACGGCGCCACCAAGGTGCTCCTGCACCGCGCGATCCGCCAGCTCGAGGGACTCGTGTCAGAGCCTGCGCCCCAACCCGAGGAAGCGCTCCAATGAGCTCGGGCGCAGCCGACTTCGAAGCTCTCCTGCGTCAGGCGCTGGCGCCGGTCGAGCCGCCGGCCGACTTGGCCCACCGGCTCGAGTCGACGCTGGTCAGCCTGACCGAGCTGGCCCAGGAGGAGCTCGACGCGTGGGAGCTCTCGGCCATGCGCGATCCGCGCAACTGGGTGCGCCCGGTGGTGGCCGCGGTGGTCGGCGCCAGCGCCGGCACGGCGCTGGTCGTGCTCCGGGTCCGGGCGCGCCATCGGGCCCGTAAGCAGCGCTCGAAGAACCCGATCGAGTTGGTCGAGCGGACGTTCCAGGATGCCGTCGAAGAAGCACGACGGATCCTGCGCCGGCGGTAAGCGAGGAGCTCGAGGGGAGCTCGAACGAGCGGGGGCCCTGGCCGCGCCCTGCGCCGCTGATAGCGTCATCTTAGGACATGGCCGTCTGCTACCGACATTCGAACCGCGAGACCGGCGTCTCGTGCTCTTCGTGCGGCCGGCCGATCTGCCCCGACTGCATGACGCCGACGCCGGTCGGGATGCGCTGCCCCGGGTGCGCGCGCGAGCGCACAGAGGTCAGGCAGATGCCCTCGCTCTCGCGCACGCCCGTGGCTACGCAGGTGCTGATCGCGATCAATGTGATCGTGTTCCTGGCCGAGACCGGAGCCGGCGCACAAATCGGCGGTGACGGCGGCGGCACGGTGTGGGACCACGGCGTGCTCTTCGGTCCGCTGATCAGCCAGAACCACGAGTACTGGCGGATCGTGACCGGCGGGTTTCTCCACGCCGGGCTGTTCCACCTGCTCGTCAACATGCTTTCCCTGTGGTTCGTGGGCTCCGCGCTCGAGCCAGCGGTGGGCCGCGTCAACTTCCTCTTCATCTACTTCGTCTCCCTGCTGGCCGGCTCGTTCGGCGCGCTGTGGTTCCAGCCGCTGATCCCGACGGTGGGGGCGTCGGGCGCGATCTTCGGCATCTTCGGTGCCCTGATCGTGGTGGCCCGAAGCCGCGGGATCTCGATCTGGCAAAGCGGTCTGGGCCTTGTGCTGGTGCTCAACCTGGTGTTCTCCCTGACCTTCCGCGGCATCTCGATCGGCGCGCACCTGGGTGGCCTGGTCGGCGGGCTGATCTCCGGCTGGCTGGTGGTGGAGCTGGCGGAACGGCGACGGATGCCCAGGCTCGCGCTGGCCGGCTGCGTGCTGCTGGCTGCCGCCAGCGTGTTCGGCGCGCTGGCCGTCGCCGGGGGAAGCGGGCTCACGCCGAACGGGTTGACGCTCTAGAGCTCGACCGGAACGTGGCGCGCTAGAGCGTGAACGTGGCGGGCTAGAGCTCGACCGTGAACGCTCGCCCGGGCGGCTCGGGTACGCGGTCTGGATGCAGGATGTACGCGAGCAGCTCGAGTCCGTCGATGATCCGTGGCCCTGGCCGCGAGAAGTAAGCCGCCGCGTCGACAGCCACCACCTCGCCGGCGCCAACCCGGGCCAATTCGTCGCGATGCATCTCGGCCTCGCGATGGCCGATCTCCGCGTCGTACCCGCACGGCATCACGATCACGATGTCGGGCTGCGCCGCCTCGACCGCGTCCCACGTGGTCTCCTCGGACTTCTCGCCGGGGAAGGCGAGCACGTCCTCGCCGCCGGCGTAGTCGATCAGCTGCGGCGTCCAATGGCCGGCGGCGAACGGCGGGTCGAGCCACTCGAGCGCAGCCGCGCGCGGCCGCCGGGCCCCGCGCACGGCCAGGCGGACCCGATCGATCCGCGACGACGCGTTGCGGATGAGCTCGACGGCGGCGTCCCTGCGATCGGTCAGCTGTGCCAGCGTGCGGACGTCGCCAAGGACCTCACCCACCGTGTGGGGATCGAGCGATACCACGCGCGGCCGGGTCTGGATCTCCTCGGCCAGGGCGCGGACCTCGTCATAGGACACCGCGCACACCGAGCACAACTCCTGAGTCACGATGAGGTCCGGTCGCAGGTCCCGGAGCAGCGCGTCGTCGAGTTCGTAGATGGACTGGCCGGCCAGCGTGCGCTCCTTCACCGCGGCATCGATCTGGCTGGCGCTCAGCCCGGGCTCCAGCACGTCGCGGGTGATCTTGGGCAGCTCGCGGGCGGCCGGCGGATAGTCGCACTCGTGCGTCACCGCGATCACGTCGGCGCCCAGGCCCAGAGCGAACAGGGTCTCGGTGGCGGAGGGGATCAGGCTGACGATGCGCACGACGAGGAGGATAGATACGTGCGGTGGTGCTGCTACCGTTTCCCCGTCGCTGCATGAACGACGACGACCCATCTCGAAGTAGCAGCTCACAGAGCTGTCCGGCGAGAACCGGTGGGGCTATGCGGGTCACCTGCGGAGTAGCCCGACTGCGCCAGTGAAGGCGCTGTTCATCATCCTCACCGGGCTGCTCGTCCTGGCCAACGCGTTCTTCGTGATCGGCGAGTACGCGCTGGTGCGCTCGCGGCGCGCCCGGCTCGAGGCGCTGGCCGACGCGGGAGCCCGGGGGGCTCGGCTTGCGCTGTACCAAACCGACCACATCGGCGACTACATCTCGGCCTGCCAGGTCGGCATCACGTTGGCCTCGATCGCCATCGGCGCGCTGGGCGAGCCGGCGCTCGCGCACGTGTTCGAGCCGCTCTTCGGCGGGGCGCTGGGACACGCCGCCGCGGTTGTGGTGTCGGTGATCATCGCCTACCTGCTGATCACCACGGTCCAGAGCATCGTCGGCGAGATCGTCCCCAAGCTCTACACGATCCAGCACGCCGAAGGGCTGGCCCGGCGGATTGCCCGGCCCCTGCAGTTCTTCCGCTGGCTGTTTCATCCGTTCATCCTGGTGCTGAACTGGGCGTCGAACTCGATCCTGCGCATGCTCGGCACCGACCCCGACGCCGAGCCCGAAGGAGGAACGCCCGATGAGCTCAAGCGGCTGATCGCCCAGTCCTCGACCGGCGGACAGCTCGACGTGGGGGAGGCGAACATGCTGACCGGCGTGTTCCACCTGCACGAGCAGGAGGCCCGCCAGGTGATGACTCCGATCCCGGCCGTCGTCACCGTCGACCTTTCGCAGACGGTCGAGGAGGCGCTGCGCACCGCGGTTGCGACGGGTCACTCCCGCCTGGTGGTGACCGAGGACGAGAATCAGGATCGCGTGAAGGGGATCGTCCACGTCAACCAGCTGGTCAAGCTGATGATGGCCGACGGCAACGACGCGCATTTCGACCGAACGGTGAGGGAGGCCCCGATCGTGCCCGAAACCAAGCCGCTGGACGATTTGCTGGCCGATCTGCAGCGCGAACGCACCGAGCTGGCGATCGTCGTCGACGAGTACGGCCGCACGGCCGGGATCGTCACGCTCGAGGACATAATCGAGGAGGTGGTGGGCGAGATCTCGGACGAGACCGATCCGGCCGGCGGGGCGGTCCGGCGTCTCGCCAACGGGGACTGGTTCGTGCGCGGCCATGTATCGGTCGCCGATCTCGAGGACTACGGCCTCGAGCTGCCCGTCGACACCGACGCATACAACTCGGTGGGCGGGTTCGTGTTCGCCGAGCTCGGGCGATTGCCCAAACGCGGCGACACCGTGTCGGCCAACGGCTACTCAATCCGGGTGGAGTCGGTCCGGCAGAACCGGATCGAGGCGGTCCGCATCAGGCAGCGCCGGACCGCCGCTTAGGCGGCAGCTCGACCCCTCGGGCGCCGCCGAGCTCGCGCAGCGCGCCCGGTTTGCCGGGCCGCTCCTCCAGTCTCCGTCGTCGCGCGAGCGGGAGGACGTACCACAGGACCGAGCAGACGATCACGGTCGCCGCGGTGATGACCACGGTAAGCGCCGGTGGGAAGGCGATGTCGCTGAGCAGGAGCACGACCCCGACCATCGTGAAGCCCATCGCGGCCAGGCCGAGGACCGTGAACCGGTTGGCGACCCTGACCAGGTGCTCCTTGTCGCCCTGGCGAAACAGGATGCGGTGCCAGGACGTCGGGGCTGTCAACATGATCAGGGTGGTAGCGGCCGCCACCAGCGTGCCCAGGTAGACGCCCTTCTGAAAGCCCGAGAGCTTCTCGAACTTGGGCTGGAAGGCGATTGTGAGCAGGAACCCGAACAGGATCTGCACTCCGGTCTGGACGACGCGGACCTCCTGAAGGAGCTCAGCTAGGTTGCGGTCGCTCCGCTCGAGCTCGGTCTCATCGCGGCCGTCGGGGGCCTTGGTAGGAACCTCCGCCACACGCAAGTTCTACCCGCGGTTAGCACCCTGACAACGGCCTCCCGCAGTCTCGCGCCATTCGTTACATTTCGCGCTCGGCAACGGCCGGAGAGTCGCGTCTTTAGACAACATGGACCATCTCCCGGTGGTTGAGAGGAGAGAAGAAGCCGGCCCCGCCTGGGCCGGCTTCGCCTATCTCTACGCAAAAGGAAGCCGGCCCGCTGGGGACGGGCCGGCTTCGTGCTTCTGGGGAGGAGGTGCTGCTATGAGGTACGTCGCGCATCCAGTGTGCGCCCCCCAGATGAACGGGCCATAAAGAATTCGTCTAAAGAAGGTCAGTCGTAGCGGTAGAACCCGATGCCCGTCTTGCGGCCAAGGGAGCCGGTCGCAACCAACTCCACGAGCCGGTCGGGCACGCGCGCCCCGATCGACTCACCGATGGCCTTGGAGACATCGAGGCCGACATAGTCGAGCAGCGCGATCGGACCCATCGGCATGCCGGCGCCGAGCGTCATGCAGCGGTCGATGTCCTCCGGTGCCATACCTGTCTCCGACAGCAGATCAACCGCGCGGAACAGGTACGGGAAAAGCAGGCGGTTGACCACGAAGCCGGGGATATCGGGTACCTCGACGGCGGTCTTGCCGAGCTCGCGGCACAGCTTCCGCGCACGCGCGCGCGTGTCCTCATTGGCCTCGGGTGGGAAGGCCAGCTCGACCAGCTGCATCTTGGGCACCGGGTTGAACGGGTGAAACGCGACAAAGCGCTCCGGAAGGCCGCTGGCCCGGGCCAACTCGTTGATGGACAGCGAAGAGGTCGTGGTGGCGAGCACGGCGCCCGCGCCGGCGTGGCGGGCCAGCACCCCGAGGTCAGCAAGGACGGCGGTTTTCGAGCCGTGGTGCTCGACCACGGCCTCGACCAGGAACGTAGCCCCGGCCAGCTCGTCGAGGTTGGTGACGATCCGGACCCGATCGGGATCGAAGCCGTCCAGCTTCGCGCACGTTTTGGTGACCCGCGCGCGGGCGCGCTCGGCCGATCCGTCGGATCGCGCCCACAGCAGCACCTCGCCCTGGCCGGCCGCCGCGACGGCCAGCCCGCAGGCGATGACGCCGGAGCCGGCGATTCCCAGTCGTTCGCGCAAGTCAGCTCCTGTCTGGTCGATTGGCTTCCGGAAAGCTTCAGTACAGTAATGACGAAGTAACTGGCAAGAGCCATCGGGGCCCACTCGGCATCCGAAATCCGTGAAGAGGAGCAACGGCATGCCGCAGTCTGGTCGCGAGGTAGTCATCGTCGAAGCCGTCCGCACACCGATCGGCCGCGGGCACAAGGAGAAGGGCTACTACAAGGACACCCACCCCAACGAGCTGCTAGGCCGCTGCTACGTCGAGGTGATAGAGCGGGCGGGGATCGGTGCGGGCGAGGTCGAGGACGTGGTGGCCGGCTGCGTGCAGCAGTACGGCGAGCAGATGTTCAACGTGGCCCGGAACGCGTGGCTGCAGGCCGGCCTCCCGATCGAGGCGGCCGCGACCACGGTGGACCGCCAGTGCGGCTCGGCCCAGCAGGCGGTGAACTTCGCGGCCGCGCTGATTGCGGCCGGGGTGCATGACGTCGTGATCGGCTCGGGCGTCGAGCACATGACGCACGTGCCGATGGGCATCGGCTTTAGTTGGGTGGACGAGGTGGGCACACCGTGGCCGCCCGCACTGATGGAGCGCTACAACCTGATCCCGCAGGGCCTTTCCGCCGAGATGATCGCCGACCAGTGGGAGATTCCGCGCTCGGAGCTCGACGAGCTTGGCCTGCGCTCGCACCAGCTCGCGCACCGCGCCACCGAGGAGGGCCGCTTCGAGCGGGAGATCGTCCCGTTCGGGGTCAACGGCTCGACGTTTGTCGCAGACCAGGGCATCCGACCCGCCACCACGATCGAGGCGCTTGCGCAGCTGAAGCCAGTGTTCAAGCCCGACGGCAAGATCACCGCCGGCAACAGCTCGCAGATCTCGGACGGCGCCGCCGCCGTGCTGCTGATGGCGCGTGAGAAGGCCGAGGCGCTGGGTGTGACGCCGCGGGCGCGGATCATGGATCAGACCACGGTTGGCGTCGACCCCGTGATCATGCTGACCGGCCCGATCCCGGCCACCCGGAAGCTGCTCGAGCGCAACGGGATGAAGATCGCGGACATCGACCTGTTCGAGGTCAACGAGGCGTTCGCGCCGGTGGTCGCGGCGTGGCGGCGCGAACTCGAGCCCGACATGGATCGAGTCAATGTCAACGGCGGCGCGATGGCGCTCGGGCATCCGCTCGGGTCGACCGGGGCCCGGCTGATCACGACGCTGCTGCACGAGCTCGAGCGCTCGGATAGGGAGATCGGGCTGGTCACCATGTGCTGCGGTGGCGGGCTCGGGACCGGGACGCTGATCCAGCGGGTGTAGGTGGTCCTTTGGGAAGACACTACGAAATAGTCGTAGTTTCTTCCCAAGCCACGCTTTAGGTGACCCCCCACCGGAACCCGGTCGGCGACGGCGCCGGCATGAGCGGGCTGTCCGGGAGCCCGGCCGCAGGCTCGTCCACGTTGTAACCCACGGGCGCTAGGTCATTGGGCGTATCGGGATGGAACAGCGAGGCCAGGTACTGCGCCTGGCCGCGCCCGGGCCCGAGCTCGAACTGCCCGCCGCCGTAGGCGCCGATTCCGTGCTCGGCGCAGTAGTCGTAGGTGGCGCACAGCTTGGCCAAGCCGCCGATCCGCGAGGGCTTGATGTTCACCATGCGCGGCGGGAAGGGCAGCGCCTCGATGTCGTCGATCGAGTGGATGGGGGCGTCCCAGGTGATGCGGTCGTGCTCGGCTGCCAGGACCGCCGCCGTCTCGGCCGTGACCATGTCGGGGTCCTCGATCCAGGCGCGCGGGAAGGCTTCGACCACGCGCTGATACAGCACCGGGTCGGGTGGCTGGTCGACCACCGTTCCGCGGTACAGGGACTTGAAGTCGACCGAGTCGACCGCTCCGGTGGCGATAAGCGCGTCGATCAGCTCGGGCGTCCACGAGCTGGTGGCGTCGAGCTTGAAACGGAGGTTCGGATAACGGGCCAGGCGGCGCTCGATTGAGTCGATCCGCGGCGGCTCGCCCAGGCGCAGCGAGACGACGAAGGTGACCGGGCGCGGCTCGCGCTTTAGCGCGGCGTGCAGCGGCCGTGCTGCCTGGGCCAGGGCGAGGTCGAGCGCGGCGCTGTGGAACGTCCAGCGGCGGTACAGGCGGGAAACCTCCCATTCCGGGGCAACCGGGAACAGGTCGAGCTCGTCGATCAGCTGGCAGAACTCGCCCAGGGCGAAGCGGCCGGCGAGGGTTCTTTCGTGAATTGGACCGGCGTTTTGGAGGGCCAGGTGGTCCGCGGCCTGGTAGACCACGTCCTCGCCGATGCCCTCGAGGCCGCCGCCGTGCAGGTGCACCAGAGTGCTCAGGCGCTCGAACCCGCTCGATACGTCGGCCCGCAGGCCCTCGAGGCTGTAGCCGTCGACCTCGAGGGGCAGATCGGCCAGCCGGTCGAACGTGCTCAGCGCTGCGCTCCCTCGAGCCGGGCGACGAGGTCATCGAGGCGGAGCTCCTCGAGCCCGCGGCTGACCGCCTCGAGCTCCCCGGCGCAGTACTCGACCAAGTCCCGACCCTCCTTGACCAGGTCGAGCGTCTCGCGCAGGCCGGCCTCGCCCGAGTCCAGCCGGCGGATGATCTCCTCGATCCGGGCGATCGCCGTCTCGTAGGTGAGGCCGTTGGCGCTCATCGAACCTCCGCGTCGGCCGTGCCATCGTGGAAGCGAAGGCGGACCTCGCCCGCTGCGCGCGCGGCGTGCGCCGAGGCCAGCGGCTCGCCGGCCCGATCCGCGACCAGCGCGTACCCGCGCGCCAAGGTCAGCTCGGGGTCATGGGCGGCCAACGCGAGCGCGAGGCGGGCGAGCTCGCGCTGGCCGGCGCTGCGTTCGGAGCCACGCGCACGTTCGCTGGCGCGGCCGAGTACGAGCAGGTGCCTCGCCGCGCGGGACCGGCCGTTCTGGAGGCTGCGGCGCGCGGCGGCCCGGAGCTCGCGCAGGAGCTGGTGCAGGTCGGCGCGCTGGCGGGCGATGTGGTGGGAGGGTGCGGCGGCCAGGCGCTCGAGCGTACGGGCACGCTCAGAGATCGCCCGGCGGCTGTGGCGCTCCAGCCGGCGGGCGCTCAGGTGCAGCCCCGCCCGAGCCACCGCGCAATCGACCGGAACGGCGGCCTCGGCGGCGTGGGTGGGGGTGGAGCAGCACACGGCGGCGACGTCGTCGATCAGCGTCCGGTCGGTGTGGTGGCCGACGGAGGAGATCACCGGCACCCTGAGCAGCGCCACCGTGCGGCACAGGGCCTCGTCGCAGAAGGCGAACAGGTCGGCCAGCGAGCCGCCACCGCGGGCCACGATCACCACCTCGACCTCGGGGATCGCGGCCAGCTCGCGCAGGGCCGCGGCGATCCTCGGCGCCGCCTGGCGGTCCTGCACCGGCACGAAGGCCCAGACCAGCCTCCCAGCCCAGCCGCGCCGCCTGAGGCCGGCGAGCACGTCGTCGCGGGCCTTGCCGCGCTCGCCGGTGACCACGCCGATCGTGCGCGGCAAGCGCGGCCGGGGCAGGCGCTTCTGGCGCTCGAACAGCCCGTCGGCGTGCAGCCGCCGGCGCAGCCGCTCGAGCTCGGCGAGCAGATCGCCCTCGCCGGCGATCCGCAGCTCGGTCACCGCGAAGGTGAAGGACGGCGAGGAGGACGCGCTGCCGGGGTAGTAGTCGCAGCCACCTCCGACCACCACCTTGAGCCCGTCGGCCAGGATCACGCCGAGGCGCTCGAAGTCCGCCAGCCACATCGAGCAGGGGAGGGCCCCGACCGGATCCCGCAGCTCGAAGTACACCCGGGCGCGGCTCGAGCGAAACCCCCACACCTCGCCGACCAGCTGGACCCGGGCGAACTCGAGCAGCCGGCGCTTGAGCCGGGCGGCGTAGACGCCGACCGGGTAGGGGCCGGGCAGCTCGCTCTGGACGTGATCGGTGGTGATCGCGGGCTCGCGCATATCGGCCTTCGAGGCTATCGGGCGCCCCACACGGATACGATGGGCGCCAGTGGACCTGACGCTCTCACCGGCCGAAGAGGCCTTCCGCGATGAGCTGCGCGCCTGGCTTGAGGCCAACCACCCGGGCCGCGAGCCGACCGGCGACGAGGCCGCGTTCGAGTTCCGCCGGTCCTGGCAGCGCAAGCTGAACGACGCCGGCTGGGCGGGGCTGTCGTGGCCCAAGGAGTACGGCGGGCGGGGGGCCACGCTCGTCGAGCAGGCGATCTTCAGCGAGGAGGTGGTGCGGGCGCGCACCCCGTCGATGGCCAACGTGCTCGCTCTGGCCATGGGGGGGCCGACCGTGATCGCGCACGGGACCGAGGAGCAGCGCCGGCGCTACCTGCCGCCGATCCTCTCGGCCGACGAGATCTGGTGCCAGGGCTTCTCCGAGCCGGGCGCCGGCTCGGACCTGGCCTCCCTGAAGACGCGGGCAATCCGCCGCGGCGACGAGTGGGTGGTCACCGGGCAGAAGGTATGGACGACGTTCGCCCACCATGCCAAATGGTGCATGCTGCTGGCGCGGACCGATCCCGACGCGCCCAAGCACAAGGGGCTCACCTACTTCCTGATGGACATGGAGCAGGACGGCGTGCAGGTCAGGCCGCTGCGCCAGATCACCGGCGAGTCGGAGTTCAACGAGCTGTTCATCGAGGAGGCGCGGATCCCGCACGAGAACATCGTCGGCAACGAGGGCGAAGGCTGGGCCGTGGCGATCACCACGCTCATGCACGAGCGGGCGACGCTGGCCTTAGGGCTGCAGGTGAGCGTGCAGATTGCCCTGCGCGAGCTGATCGAATCCTCCCGGGAGGCCCGCGGCATAAACGGCCGGGCGGCGAGCGAGGACCCGGTGGTCAGGCAGCGCCTGGCGCAGCTGCTGATCGAGTCTGAGGTGCTGCGGCTGAATGCCTACCGCGGCCTCTCCGAGGTGATGCGCAGCGGAGTGCCCGGACCCGAGGGGTCGCTCGGCAAGTGGCACTGGTCGGAGGTCAACCAGTCGCTGGCCGAGGTGGCGATGGAGATCGCCGGGCCGCGGGCGATGCTGAACGAGTCAGAGAGCAACTGGAGCTACCGGTTCCTGCGCTCGCGGGCCAACTCGATCGAGGGCGGCACAACCGAGATCCTCAAGAACATCGTGGCGGAGCGCGTGCTCGGCCTGCCGCGGATGCGCTGAGGCGCGCAGTTTGCTGACGGAGACGGATCTGCATAAAGGCGCCGGGGGATGAACTTCGACTTCAGCGACGACCAGCGGGCGATCAAGCGCACCGCGCGCGAATTCCTGGGCTCGCGCTACCCGGCTGCCACTGTGCGTGCGTCGGCCGAGGACGAGCGCGGGTTCACCGACGAGCAGTGGCAGGAACTGGTCGAGCTCGGGTGGGCCGGCGCGATCGTCCCGGAGGAGCAAGACGGGCTCGGTCTGGGCGCGGTCGAGCTGGTGATCATCGCCGAGGAGATGGGCTATGCCCT
>JAFAZZ010000338.1 GCA_019239375.1 Solirubrobacterales bacterium
CGACGCGCTCATGCAGCCCTTCCAGTCCCCGCCCACCGCCCAGCCCGTGGCGCGGTGCAGTGGCCGAGACCCCGTTTTCGACGGAAAGCCTGGTGCTGTCATGCTCGAAGCGCACGATGACCGTCGTACATGCGCTCGGCGCGTACCGCGCGACGTTGGTCAGCGCTTCCTCCGCACCGCGGTAGAGCGCGAGGCTCGGGTCGGCCGGGAGCGTCCGCGCCGAGCCCTCGATCCGCAGCGTCACGTCGAGGTTCATATCGAGCTTATAGCTGTCGATCAGCGCCGGAAGCTGCGCGAGGGTAGGGAGCGGGTCTCCGCGCAGCGCGCCGACGGCCCGGCGGGCGTTGGCAAGTCCGGCTTTGACGAGCTCGCTCGCGCGATCGATCGCCTCGCCGAGACGCGGCGTGGCCCGTTCGCGGTCGGCAAGCTTGCGCGCCCCCTGCAGCTGGATCGCGGCGCCCGACAGGGAATGCGCCAGCACGTCGTGGAGCTCACCCGCGATCCGGCCGCGCTCGGCGATCGCCGCGGCCCGGGCCTGCTCATCGCGCGCATCCTCTAGCTCGGCCAACAGCAGCTCGGTCTGGTCTTGGCTCTCCCGAGACCGCTTGAGGAACTGTGCCACGACTCCCAGCAGCACCGTCACCAACACCTCGGCCGAAACAGCCGACGACGAGCTTCCAGCGATCGCCGCGACGACGGCGAGCGCGACGGTCACCGCACCAGCCAGTGCCACGCCGGCCTTCAGCGGCAGCCGAGTGATCGCCAAGAACACCGCCACACCCGCCGCGACCCCGGTAGCCCCCTTTAGCTGAAGCCCGCCAATCGCAACACCGGCGGCGCCCATGATCGCGATCACGGCCCCCTGCACCTCGAGGCCACGCTCGGGAAAGCTGTCGCGGATCGCGATCAACAGCGTCACGGCAAATACACACAGCGCGAGCGTCACCGCCAGTCCCTTGCCCTGCAGTCCAGGCACCGGATGGCTGTTGGCGCTGCCGAGCACCACGACGAGGATCACCGCCCACCCGAGCGGACGCAGCGACCGTCGCTGGCGATGCAGGCGCTCCTGAGCCCGCACCCGAGCCTCAGCAACCCGCTCGCTATCCGACCCTGAGCCTCGTTCTGCCTCGGTCACGGCGCTGCGGACGATAGAACGCGATCCGGCCCGCCAGGGCGGGCCGGAAAGCGTGGTGCGCGCAGGTCAGCGATCATGACGCGGCCGGGATCGCAACGCTGGACTGCATCGCCTGGCGGCCACGGAGCTGGACGATCGCGATCCGGGTTGAGACCTCGAGCAGCGCCATCAATACCAGCGCCACTGGCCAGGCGGCAGCACCGATCTGGTGAGCGATGCTGAAGCTGGCGACCGCGTGGTGCGCGCCGTGTGAAAGGGCGAACGCGAACACCATCCGCGAGCCGATCCCCGCGATCAGAAGCGCCCCGGCGATCCAGCCAACCCGGGCCACCGCGAGACCATTCTCGCCAGCACGGACGTGGGTCGCAAATCCGCTGGCGACACCCAGCGTCAGACCGACGCCCCCGAGCCCCGCGATCAGCATCAGATCGTTGCCGGCAGTCGGGATTGAGTGCACATACAGATGGGCGACGTAGGCGACGATCACCAGCGGGATGATCACGCTACGACGATCAAGCTCACGCTCCCGCGCCTGACGGAAGACGATCAGGACAAACACTGCATTGATGAGGTAATCGGTAATGGTCATAGGCACCATGATCTGCCTCAGGAGCCGCCTCGTCGTCGGCCCGAGGGTTGAACCGCGGGTTGATCTCAGGCCTCAACCCACGGGTTGACCAGCGGCGACGAAAACCCGCGCCGTCTGCCCTGGCCGTCACGTGCGAACAGATCCGGGTGCTGATCGTCGATGACGACGCCCTCGTCCGATCGGCCCTGTCCATGCTGCTCACGGGTAGCGAGGACACCGCGATCGTCGGCGCGGCCAGGACGGCAGCGAGGTCATGACGACGGTCACCGAGGGCGCCAGCGGGTTCCTCCTCGCGGACACCCGCCGACCGATGTCATCCGCGCCGTGCGGGCCGTCGCCGCCGGTGAGCCGACCCTCTCCCCCGCGGTCACCCGCCGGCTGATCGGGCACGTGACCGACGGCGAGGTCGACGAGCGCAAACGCCGCGCCCGCGCTCAGCTCGAGCGCCTCACCGACCGCGAGCACGAAGTCGCCATCGCGATCGGGCTCGGCAAATCCAACCCCGAGATCAGCCGCGAGCTCTACATGAGCCTCGCCACCGTCAAAGCGCACGTCTCACGCGTCCTCGAGAAGCTCGAGTTCAACAACCGCGTCCGCTATGCACGCACAGCCGCGTGGAACCACCGAGCGGCCGTTCGTCATTCCAGAATTTTCGCGGCGAAGTAGCTCCAGGCTAATCCGGTGGGGCCTTCCGGACCGCAAGGTTCTCCCAGTCGTGCAGGAAGATCTCCTGGAAGTACGCCGCAGCGTCCCGGCTATAGATGATGACCCCGGCGTCGCGGTTGTACAGCGTGCCGTCGGTAGACCAGTTCTGGCTGCTGACGAGAACGGCCTCGCCGTCCACGACGATCCCCTTGTTGTGGACGTTGTTCTGGATTTTGACGTTGTTTACGACGTCAAGCCCCATCGTCTGCAGTTGCTCAAGATAGCCTACCTTCTCGAACTCGCTCATGATGATCTTGACATCGACCCGAGCCTCCTGCCGATCGATGACGGCTTGAACGAGGTCGATGAACCCCTGCGCGTCGGTCACGCCGGCCCCCGGCAACGCTATGTACTGAAACTGCATGTAGAGCGATTCGTTGGCGCTTGCGATGAGGTCCTTGACCGTGCCCGCATAGACGCCGGGGTCAGGCGTCAGGAGCGGCGAGATCTTCATCGTGCCGGTGATCGTCGCCGGATCAAAGAAACGCTGGAATGGTGCGGTCTCGGTGCTCCCCAGGACGGGAGGCGGCAACGGCGGACCGGCGCTCGCGGGCGGCAGGTTGTGGGCCGTCGCGATCGCCTTGTCGTGAAGGATGTACTGCTCGAAGACGTTGGCCAGCTGGGCCTGTTCGACGATGACGTGCCAGTCGCGTGCGCAGTGGCGCGCCGCGTCGGCGTCCGTGGCGCTCGACGCTGGATCGATATCGGGCTGGTTGAAGTTGTTCCAGTTCCCCGAGGAGAGCCAGAAGGACGTGTGATCGCGAACCGCGACCTTGATGTGATACGCCGTCGGGAAGATCCACGCGTCTGCCTCCGGATCCGGCCGGGTTAGCGCCCACGCCTGATCGAACCCGTTCCCGAGCGCGGTGCGGAGCTCGGCCACCGTCTGCACATCGGTCTCGTCGGCAGTCGGGTCCTTGGCGGGATGGTCGAGCACTAGGGTCAACAGCTTGCCAGCCAGCGCTTCGCCAATCACCGCCTCGATGTGGACTGAGGTGAAGTCGTAGAGCCCGACCGTCAGAGACTTCGCTGTCGCCTTGAGAAACGGCTTGAGCATGATCCAGCCGCTGTCTGGGCTGGCGCTGATGTGAATGGTCGCGTCGGCCTCGACGGGATCGAGCGGCACGCGGTCCGGGGGCGTGTAGTCGAGCTTCGGTTTTCCCGCTGCGGCGCGGGCCAGCGCGGCGTGAGCGGACGCGGTGGCGGCGGGCCTGACACCGGACAGCGTTCGCTCCTCGGGGAAGTGCGGGACCGCACCGAGATCGGGCGCCAGGCGTAGATCACTCGCGAACCCGGTCGGATTGGCCAGCTCTTTGCGCTTCTCCGGAGTGGCTTGCCTGACATCCACCGGCACCCCGTCGACATGCGAGGGCAGCATCTGATCCTGTGAGAGGTGCGCGACTTTGTGCTCAACCGTGACGACGATCGACCGCATGTCCGTCAGCCAGTCGTTCTTGACCTTGTACCCCGGCCTCACCGACAGGGCTCCGGGTTTCGCAAGCTCCTGCATGTGCCGATCGATCACCGAACTCAGGTCCGTGGCCCCCGTGCCCATCTCAGACCCCCAAGCCGTTCTCACGCCGGTGGCGGTCGTGGCGCCGCGACCGCCCGCTCGGCGGATCGGCCGCCCTCGCGTGAGGCGGCGAGGATGGCGGCGTGCATGAAGCGTGCCAGTGCCACGGCCCCCTGGTCGTTGGGGTGCACATCGTCGGCGAACCAGGGCTTGCCGGCGCTGGCGCGATTCCAGTTGGCCAGGTGCAGCTGGGGCCAGCGGCGGGCCGCGCGGCGGATCGCGGCGTTGGTGGCGGCGTATACGGGCGCGTAATCGCCGCGCTCGCGCAGCGTCAGCCAGACGACCGAACGTACGCCCTGCGCCAGCGCGGCGTGCATCACCTGCCCGATGCCGGCGGCGTATATATCGGCGTCATCGTTGTAGCCGACGTCGATGACCAGGATGGGCGGGACCGAGCGGCCGAGGGACCGGATCACGGCGAGCGCGGGCGGGGGCGAATTGCCGTCGTAGGTACAGCTGGTCTGCACTAGCCGCCGGCACACGTCGAGGTACAGGCGCAGCCGCAGCCCGCGCTCAAGCACGCCCTGAGCCTGCGGCACCACGCTGATGGTGGCGGCTACCGAGTCGCCGATGACCGCCGCCGCGGGCGTGCCGGTCACAACGCCCGCCTCGATGCCCGCCAGCCCGCCGCTGGACGTCCCGCTCGCGCCCGCCGACACACTGGCGGCCGCTGGGCGCGTGGAGGGCAGGGCGCGCGCCAGCATGTCCAGCGGCGACTGGCCGACCGCGTTCGGGGCCACTGCCACCCCAGCCACCACCGCCGCCGATCCGGCCAGCCCAGCGAGCACCGTGACCAGGCGCACGCGCGGCCGCCAACCGTCCAGCCGGCGCCGGAGCGCCCGCCACGCCGTCCCCCGCCGCACCGGCATCTCCACGAAGCGATAGGAGAGCATGGCCAGCACGAGCGTGAGCGCCATCCGCAAGGCGGTCACGACCCAGCCGGACCAATGGACATCGATGCCGGGACGGGTCAGCGCGATCACCGGCCAGTGCCACAGGTAGATGCCATAGCTGCGCTGGCCAACGAAGCGCAGCGGCCGCGTCCCTAACCAGCGCCCGACGAACGCCCGAGGATGGGCGGCGACGGCGATCAGCGCCGAAGCGACCACAGCCACGACCGCCAGGCCGCCCCTGTACAGCCATGAGTCGTAGGCGTGCGCCGTAGCCATGATCACCGCCAGCCCACCCAGCGCGATGAGCCCGACCCCGTCCAGGATCAGCGCCCCCGCCCGCCCGGGCGGCGCAGTCATGCGACCGGCCGGCCAGGCAAACGCGAGCAGCGCGCCGATCAATAGCGGGGCGGCGCGGGTGTCGGTGCCGTAGTAGACCCGCGTGGGGTCAGCTCCGGGGTGGTAGAGCCCCGCCATCAACGCCACCGAGGCCACGACCGCCGCGGCCATCCCGGCCGCCAGCCAACCGGCGCGGGCGCCCCGCGGAAGCGCCAGAGCCAGGCCCAGCACCACCGGCCACACCAGATAGAACTGCTCCTCGAGGCTCAGCGACCAGTAATGCTCCAGCAGCGGCGGGCGGCCGAAGCCGGCGAAGTAGGAGTGCGAGACGATGATCTGCCGCCAGTTGTTGACATACAGCAGCGAGGCCAGCGCGTTGGCGCGCAGCTGGTCAAGCTCGCTCGGGACGAGCAAGATCCCCACCAGCAAACAGGCCACGATCACCAGCACCGCGGCTGGAAGCAGCCGCCGGGCGCGGCCAAGCCAGAAGCGCCCGAGGTTGATCCCGCCCGTGCGCCGATGCTCAACCAAGAGCAGCGAGGTGATCAGGTAACCGCTGAGCACGAAAAACATGTCGACGCCCAGAAACCCACCCGGAGCCAGCGACCAACCCATGTGGTAGAGCACCACCGCCGCCACGGCCAACGCCCGCACACCGTCCAGGCCGGCCAAATAGCCAAGGGTGGGCAGGTAGGGCGAAACCGCGGCGGCTTTCCCTCGCCCCGGATCGGCGTATCCACCAGCACGCAGGAGCGGAGTTTCCGTGACCGTTGACATCGTGAGGCGCAGCCCATCAGCGGTACTGGCGTACGCGCACCTGAAACGGGCGCCCCAACTGTAATGCCACCGTTGCTTTTCCGCGCAGCCGCCGGCCCACCGCTACCTCGCCGGCGCGACGTCGCGGTCCCGCTGCACCCAGACCAGGATGGCCTGGCGGTGCGCCAGGACGACCATCGGGCGCATCAGGGCCAGCAACCCGCCGTCACGGACGGCGCAACGAACCTTCCCGGGAACCGCGACCCAGGAACGAAAACCAGACCGAGCTTCTGCCGGTTGCCGGTCGAGAGCTGGCGCATAGGCCGATCGCTACTACTCGCCAGCGCATCACCGCGCTCGGAGCGACTAGCAGCCCTGCCGGGCGGCGCATCGCTGAGTCCCTTGAATTTTGTGAGTTCCTCCGCGCCGAGATGCCCGCCATGCTCGCCCGGTGGCGAAGGCGACAATCGAGCAAGCCGGAACGCCGTCGACGCGCCGGCGTGGCTAGCTACAGCGCGCGACCTGAACCGTCGGCAACTTGCTCCCAGCTCCCCTCACGGGTCACGTCGACAGCCCCGCTTTCCTACTGTGGACGAACCTTCATGTCAAATATGCTTGACAAGCGCCTGCTGTCAAGCTACCTTTCCACTATCAAGCAGACTTGACAGCGGAGGTGATGACGATGCAAAGGCGATTCGGGTGGTACGAGTGGGCAACGGTTGCGCTGGGCGCGGCTCTTGTCGGCTTTGGGATCGCCCAGGCGATCTGGGAGCACAGCTGGGCGCCGATCTGGACGGTCGGCTGGATTCCGGCGGTGCTCGCCGCGTCGCTCGGGACGCGTCGGACGCGCGACGGATGCTGGCCCCGATCTCGTCGGCGATCGGGCGCGTAGGCGCTGCCGTGGCGGATGCGCAACTCGGTCCGGGAGCTAAGGGGCGAACGGGGTCTCTCCCAGGGACAGTTGGCGTCGGAGATGGGCGTGTCGCGCCAGACGATCAACTCGATCGAGCAGGAGCGTTACACGCCGTCGCTGCCTCTCGCGCTGGCGCTGGCGCGGTTCTTCGAGACCACGGTGGAGGCGATGTTCGATGCGCATGACTAGGTCGAAGTGGTTCGTGCCGCTGTTGTCGGTCGCGCTCGGCCTCGTCGTCTTCACCGCGCAGTGGATCGGAGGCTCTCCGGGAAGTGGTCTGATATCGCTGGCGATCATGTCCGGCTTCGGCCTCCTGATCCTGCTCGGGGGGCGCAGCGAGACGATCCGCGGGCTACGCGGCGACGGTCGCGACGAGCGCTTCCGCATGATCGACATCCACGCCACCGCGCTCGCTGGCCTTGCTGTGATCCTCGCGATCATCGTCGCGTTCATCGTCGAGCTCGCCAGAGGACACAGCGGCAACCCCTACGGGTGGCTGGGCGCGATCGGCGGCATCACGTACCTGTTGGCGATCGTCGTGTTCAGAATCCGCGGCTAGACAGCTGGCTGAACGACGCCAACACACAGGTGGGCTGGACCGGTGATCGACCTCGACATCTATCTGCGTCAGTTCCTCGACCGTCGTGCAAGGGGCCCGCTGCTTGAACGAGCGGCGGTCGAGCTCGACCCGGTCACCAACACCTGCGACGCGCACCAGTGCGTCGTGACAGCGCTGAAGACGTGCACGGGCGATGGTGGACACACCTACCGGCTGGCCCTACGGGCAGGCTCCGGGTTACCGGCTGTTGATCGCGGGCCGGCGGGTTCAGGGTGTGCGCCATGATTACGCGCTCCTCACCACAGCGGTTGGCCGTTGGAGGGGAGACCCTCGAAGACGGGATCGACAGCGCTGCAGCTGGGCGATCCAACCGGCAACCAACCCTGGTTTCGGTGCCCAATTGGCGCGAGAATTCCGTTCCAGCATGAGGTCGAAGCTGTTCCTGGTGGTGGCGGCGGTTGCCGCCGGAGCAGGCATGACGTGGTTGGCGCGACTGCCGCACTCGCCCGACGACCACCGGCGCGTACTCGCCGTCGTCACCTACCTCGACTCGCCATAGCCCCGGTTGCTCGCAACGGGACGTCTCGAACCCACCTCCCCATCAACCTGATCATGATCCCCGCCAACATCTTCCAGCCGCTGATCGACATCTTCGGTCCGGTCCTGGTCTTCTTCCACAGCATCATCGGCGGCTCGTGGGGCTGGTCGATCATCGCGCTGACGGTCGTGGTCCGCGCTCTACTCCTGCCACTCGCGTTCAAGCAGATGCACTCGATGCAGAAGCTCCAGCAGGTGGGCCGCAGATGAAGGCGATCCAAGCGAAGTACAAGGACGACAAGCAGCGCCAGCAGCAGGAGATCATGAAGTTCTACAGGGAGAACGACATCAACCCGTTCGCCTCGTTTCTCCCGCTCGTCGCTCAGATCCCGGTATTCATCGGCCTCTTCTACACGCTGCGGACGAGGCTGCGCGAGGACATCTGTCCGGGCCTTCAGGCGGCGTTTCGCCATGCCTACGCCGCGCATCACAACATCCCGCTCCATGAAGCTGCGGGACAGACGGTTGCCTGCCATGGGCTCAATGGATCGAGCTGGCTGTTCATCCACGACCTGACGAACACCGCTACCGGCCTCACCCTGGTCGTGCTGATCGTGCTGTACGTCGGCACGCAGCTCGCGTCGAGTCTGATGATGCAGGCGCCGAACATGGATCAAACACAGCGGCGGGTGACGCTGCTGCTCCCGCTGTTCTTCGTGATCTTCATCATCAGCTTCCCTGCCGGGTTGATCCTCTACTGGATCACCACAAACACCTGGACGTTGGGCCAGCAGTGGGTGATCCGGAGAAGGATCGGACCGGTCGTGCCCGTCGCCCCGGCCGCTCCAGCTCCATCGCCGGGCGGCCGTCACGGCCGGCGCGCGGCCGCCGCCAACGAGGACGAGTCCGGTCGGGGTGGCGGACTCTCCGGGATACTGCGCGGAAAGCCCAAGTCCGAGGAGAACGAGCCGGCTGCCGTCGGATCTAACACGCGCGCGAGGCGCGACGCAGCGCCGCCGCCGCCGCGCAAGAAGAAGAGGAAGCGTTCAAGACGCCGGTGAACCTTTCCGACGGGCTGATCTCGAGGCCGCGGGGACGCCACATAGACGTCGGTCAACGGGGTAGACCCCGGCGGTGACGTCGCGCCACCCGCAAAGCGGGACTAGGTCAGCCGGTGTTGCGCATTCCGGCGGCGATCCCGTTGATCGTCAAGAGTAGTGGTCGCTCCGCGTCGCGGTCACCAGCGCGAACGCGACGCAGAAGATCGATTTGCATGTGCGAGAGCGGGTCAGTCCACGGGTTGCGGTGCGAGAGGCGGCCCCTCAGTGCAGGCGCGCTTTGGAGTAGCGCGTCGGTGCCGGAGATCTCGAGCACAGTCCGGACGACGCGGTCATGCTCGGCGCGGATCGGCTCCCACAGCCCACGGGCGGGATCGTCGCCGAGCAGCTGGAGATAGCGCTCGGCGACTTCGAGATCGGTCTTGAACAGCGACATCTCGAGCGTCGAGCACAGCATTGCGAAGAACGGCCAGCGCTCGACCATCTCGCGTTGCAGCCCGCGGTCGCCTTCCTCCAGTGCGGTTCCGGCCCCGTACCAGGCGGGCAACAGCAAGCGGTTTTGCATCCACGCGAACACCCACGGGATCGCGCGGAGCTCACCCGCCGTCCACTCAGCGCCGCGCGAGGCCGGCCGCGACCCGATGTTCAGCTGAGTGAGCGCATCCAGCGGCGAGGCCCGCTCGAGGAGCGCCGCGAACCGGCTGTCCTCGTAGATGAGCGCGCGGTAAACGGCGCGGGACTGATCGGCGAAGCGCTGGGCCTCCTGGCGGTAGTGGTCGGGGACCTCGCGGTGGCGCGCGAGGGTCGCCAGGATCACCGCAGACAGCGTCTGCTCGAGCGAGCGCAGCGCCAGCTCACGGTGTGAGTAGCGCTGGGAGATGACCTCTCCCTGCTCGGTGAGCCGCATCCGACCGCGGATCGAACCCCCCGGCTGCGCGAGGATCGCCCGGTGGGTCCGCGCTCCCCCCCTCGAGGTCGACCCGCCGCGGCCGTGGAAGAAGCGCAGCTCGATTCCGCGGGCATCGGCGTCGGCCAGCAGCCGTTCCTGCGCCGAATAGAGCTCCCATTGACTAGCCAGGAAACCACCGTCCTTGGCAGAGTCGGAGTACCCGAGCATGATCTCCTGACGCAATGAGCAGGCGGCTAGCTGCGCCGCGTAGATCGGATGCTCATACAGCCTGGCCATTGTCGTCTGCGCTCGCGCCAGATCCTCGACCGTCTCGAACAATGGCACCAAAGGGAGGGTCGGCAGTTCCCCTACGCCGACGCCAGCTACGCGCATGAGCACGAGCGCGGCCAGCACGTCGGAGGGACGCTCGACCATCGAAATGATCACACTGCCGAGCGCGCGCGAGCCATGCTCGCGCAGGCCCTCGGCGATCGCGGCGAACACCTCGGGCGGGGGCCCGGTGGCGGTCTCGAGGACGGTGGCGAGCAGGTTTGTCCGCTCGTCCTCGTCCGCCGAGGTGAAGCCGACCGCCAGCGGTTCGATCGCCAGCCGCACATCGTGCGACGACAGCCTGAGATCGAGCTCAGCAAGATGGAAGCCGAACGTCCGTACCTGGCACAGCAGCCGAGCGAGTGCCCCCTCCGCGACCCGCCGCGAGCTCGATGATTCTCGGAGCAGCTCCAGATCGTCCTCGAGCTGCTGAGGCTCACGGTAACCGTGCGGCAGCCGCCGCAGCGCGCCATCCAGTCGTTCTGAGACGAACGACAGCTTGCGCCGAAATGGCTCTTGCTGGTTGTTGGGCCGCCGGGCCGCGACATCGGGCATCTCAGCTTGGTCGGCCTCAAGCGAGGCCTCCAGCGCCGGGGAGACGAACAGCCGCTCCTGCGCCTGCGAGAACTCCTCGGCCAGCCTGTCCACCCGCGCTCTCAGCAGCCGGAGCGCCGTCGTGCGGTGCAGCCGGACCGTGCGACGCACGGAGTCCGGTGTGACCTCTGGGTTGCCGTCCATGTCCCCGCCCGCCCAGCTGCCGAACCGTAATGAAGGGACAGCTGGGGGCCACGACCGCCCGAAGCAGCGTGAGACCTCGGCCTCCAGTCGAGGCGCTGCGTCGAACAGCACCGCCTCGAAAAAGAACAGGATTCGACGAACCTCGTCCACGACGAGCGGGCGCACGCGCCGAACGGCGTCGGTCTGCCACCAAACCGTCAACACCTCCCGCAGCTCGCCCTCGAGCTCGCGCCGCTGGGTGCGGCCAAGTCGCGGATCATCAAGCCGTTCCATCGCCCGCCACACCAATTGCTGATGGTTGAAGACAGAGCGCCGCGTGGCCTCGGTCGGGTGCGCCGTCATGACCAGCCGCACATCCAACCGGCGAAGCGCCTCAGCAACCTCCGCCTGCGGGTGCTCAACGGTCACACCAGCCGCCGCGGCCGCCAGCGACTCACGCTGGGGCGCGCTCGAATCAGAGTCGTAATGGCGCCTGCGGCGCAGCCGCTCGAGCTCCTCGGCGATGTTCGCCAACTGCAGCTGTATCGAGCAGGCTCTTACAAACGGTTCAAGCACCCCAGCGTGCTGACCGTGAACGAACTGGACCAACGGTCCGGCCGCCTCGATCTCACCACCACGAACGCGCGCCGCCGTCGCGCGCAGCCAGAACACCCGATCTCGGAAGGCGCGTCCCTCCTGCTCCTCAAGCACATCGCCCAGCAGCGCTTCGAGCATCTCGGTGTCCCGATCAAGGGAGTCACTCATTGTTGACTTGTGAAGCCACCGGCCGGACCGGAGCTTGGTCAGAACTAACCGGGAGGAGGAGCCCCGGCGTCGCCAGCAGCCGGCTGCTGTGCCTTCGCGTGGTCAGCCGTGCTGGTGTCGGCGGCAGGGAGGGCGGACCGCGGAGCGCCCGACTCGACCTCTGCCTTGAGGCGGGCGATCTCGTCGTCGACGGCGCTCTTAGCGCCGAGCTGGTCGAGCTGGCGATCGACGTCGTCCTGGCCGGGGCCGAGCGCTGTCAGATCCTCGAAGGTTCCCGCCGCTTGAAGCTCATCGACGGCCTCCGCGCGAGCCTTCATCGTCTCGGTCTTGTCGAGGGCGCGCTGCATCGCCATGCCGACATCCGCCGTCGAGTCACCGAGTCCCGTGGCCGCTTCGGAAATCTGCACCTGCGCCTCGGCCGCCGAGTACTGGGCCTTGACGACTTCCTTTTTCGAGCGGAACTGCTCGGTCTTCGCCTGGAGCTGCTTCTCGGACTCGATCAGCTTTCCCTGCTCTGAGTCGAGCTGTGCGATCTGCTGGTCCAGCGAGCCGGCCTCCTGAACGGTCAGCTGCTTGCGCTCCAGCGCTGCGCGAGCAAGATCCTCGCGTCCCGCGGATATCGCCTGGCGGGCTTGAGCGTCGAGCTTGGCCCCCTGTTCGCCGAGCTGCTGCCGCTGGAGCGACAGCCGCTTCTTGGCAGTGGCGATGTCGGCGATCCCCTTCTTGACGTTCTGGAGGTTCTCGAGCTGGCGCTCAAAGGCATAGTCGAGCGTCTCGCTCGGGTTCTCGGCGCGGTCAAGCTGCTTTGAGATCTTCGACTTGACCACAGTCGACAGCCGTCCCTTCAGACCGGGCATCGAAACCTCCTAGCGGCTTCGTGATGGGCATGGCTCACTCATCTGAGCGTACTCCAGCTCGTCGGCCGGCTCCCGAACCGGCTCAGGGCGGGCTTGGTGTCTGCCTGCTCAGCCTTTGTTGATCCTTGCTGCCAGTTGGAGGGCGAGGATGCGCTGGACGGCTGGACGATCATTGACGGTGCTGTCGTAGAGGGCGGCCAGGTCAGCCTTGAGCGCGGTGCGCGAGTTGGCGTCGAGGTAGACCATGTGACCCGAGGGGTAGTACTTGATCGTGAGGTTCTTCCGGACGGTCGCGTCGGCCAGGGGCATGTTCTGGAGGTCGGTGGTGGTCTGGGAAAACGGGGTCACGGAGTCGAAGTAGCCGTTAGCCGATAAGACCTTCAGGTCGATGTTGAGCGCCATGACAGCGGCGAGGTCCCCGGCCGTGTAGAGGACGGTGTTGCCGTTGACGTCTTTGCCCTTCTGGGCGCCGGTGGGGTCGATGTGCCCGAAGTCCCAGTTCGCGAAGGCCTGGTCGTTGAGGTCGGTAAACGAAGAGGTGGAGGTGAACTTGAGCTGATCCTCGAGATAGCTGTTCCACGCCACGGTGTACGCGCCGTTGACGGCGGTCATGGTGGGGTCGTTGCCGCCCGACAGCGGATTGATCGCCGCGGCGATGCCGGTGTCAACGCCGAGGACTCGCCCGTCGTAGGCGCCCAGCGCCTGGCCATCGCCGCGCAGCAGGGCGGTCAGGAAATGCAGCGTCCCCAGGTTGTTGGTGTCCGCTACGTTCAGGCCTTCCCAGCTGGTCAGGACAACCGGGGAGATACCGGTGTAGTTGCTGAGGGTTTGCACGGTGGCCGGATCGGCGTTCGGGAAGGCGGCCAGCGCCTTGGCATAGTCGTTCTGGGCGAAGGGAACCACCGCGCTCATGAACGACGGCAGGTCAGTCGGCGGCGGGGCGACGGTGATCTTCTTGTGGTACCACGCGTCGGCGCATAGGGTGGGCAGCAGCCCGACCGGGTCGCCGGCCTGTGCGTAGTCCAGGATGGACGACAACAGCGTGACCCCGTTGAGGTCAACGCCGTCCTCGTGCAAGAGGTAGGCCAACACGCAGCTGCGGGCGGTTCCGTAGGACTCGCCGAACAAGAACTTCGGCGAGTTCCAGCGGTCGTAGCGGGTCAGGTAGCGCTTGATGAACTGCCGCAGCGAGCCGGCGTCCTGGTCCACGCCCCAGAAGTCCTTGTTGACGTGCGGTGCGATGGCCGCGGAGTAGCCGGTTCCCACTGGATTGATGAACACCAGGTCGCTCTTGTCGAGCAGACTGTCCGGATTGGCCTCGGTCGTGTACGGAGCGGCCGGAGTAAAGCTGGGCATGTCGGTCTTGATCCGCATCGGGGCGAACGATCCGAGCAGCACGTAGACCGACGAGGAGCCGGGGCCGCCGTTATAGAAGAAGGTGACCGGCCGAGCCGGTTCGGGCGTGTCCTCGGTGAAGGCAACATAAAACATCTTCGCCGTTGGAAGGGAGCTGCTCGGATCGACCGTGACCAGATGACCAGCCGTCGCCGTGTAGGCAATCTGTCGCCCGGCTAACGTAACGATGTGGTGGGTGATCGCGGCGTTCTCCGCCGTGTCGGTGATCGAGTCGGTGGGGCCATTGCCGTACGCCGTCGTGTCTGCATAAGGCTCATCCGAAGGGGTGGGTGTGATCGAGGAACTCGTCATCGGGCTATCGCTTTCATCAGGCTTTCACTTGTAGCCAGTCGCCGGCGCGGACATCGATATTGAGCGTACTGGCGCGGAGGCTCGACCAGGGCGACGTCGAAGGTGGCCGACGAGCTTGTTAGGGCGCCCCATGGCAACCACGGCGGCGCTCAGCGCCTAGTCACAGGACACTCATAGTCAGCTACCGCTTTGGTGTGCGGAGCGACACCGATTTGTCCGCCCCCGCGGTGTCGGCCGCTCGCGGGGGCACTGCACGCCTCCGCGTCGCTAGTTGCGCCCGGCGTATCGCAGGCGAGTATCCCGCTCGCCTGCGACATCGAGCCGACTCCTACGCGTTCACGGTGACCGGCGTGGCACCGCCCGCGCCGGCGAGCCTGGTCAGGCGCCGCCGAACCCGGCGTAGTACTCGGCGAATGTGTCGATCCGTAGTGCGAATACGCCGTCGGTCGGGAGTGTCATGCCCTGCCACGATCCCGCGAGCACGTTCAGCGTCGCAGGATGCCAGCCCCAGGGGTTGCGCAGCACGACGTAGTTCTCGCCCCCCGAGGTTTCGGTGCCGAGGATCGAGTAGGCGTGGTTGCCAACTATCCCGCTGCCGTCGTAGCTTACGCCTGTGGGCGCCGAGCCGTAGGTCCAGGCCGTCATTGGCTGGACCGCGCGACCGTTCGTGCAGCGCGCGCTGATCTCCGACCACGCGTTCGGGTCGTTGGCGTTGAAGTAGTACGGAGGACGCCCGACAAGAGACGCGACGGCCCAAGCGGGATCCCCACCGTTGAGCTCGTTGTAGTTGGAGCTCGACGGCTCGAGGAAGCCGGTGGCGCCGCGCATGCCGATGAATGCCTTCTCCAGATTGGCCGGCCATGTCTCGTTCGCCACGCTCGAGCACGCGTAGATGTAAAGCCCTGTCGAGGACACCGGCACGTCGACCCTGACCGACAGGTTCTTCCCCGCGCTCCAGTTCGATGAGGCGTAGAACGTGAACTCATAGTCGGCACCATCGGCCGATACCACCCCGCTGCCGTCGATAAGGGTTCGCTCCGAGATCGCGTCCGAGTGGCACCACGCTACCGATGCCATCGCCGAGATCAGCCAGCAATCACCCAACGCCCCCTGAACCGGCGCGGTGGCGGTCGGCACATCGACGATGAACTGGCCCATCACGGCGTACTTGAGATCGGTGAACAGACCAGGCCACCAAGGCGGAATCACGATCGGCCGGATCGGCACCACCGGGGTCAGGACCGGCGCGTCCGCCACTGCCACGCCGCCGGACGGCGTTGCCGGCGCGTCAATGGGGCGGTCGGGCCTCGGCCGCTGGTAGAAGTTCTTGATCCCGGCGAAGACCGGCGAGCCGAATTTGGGATCAAACAGCTCCTCGTAGGGCTTACCGAACGTCTGAGCGAGCGTCGCCGCGAAATCGGGGGCGGTAGCTTCCAACTTCCGGCCGAGCTTCAGCTCTGCGATCACCTTCGGGTTGGCAGCGCCGATGCTCGCCGCCGAGTCCTGCGCAGATCCACCTTGCAGGTCGTCCATGGTCCCGTTGCCTCCTTCCGAGGGCTGCGCCCCGGTTAGCCGTTGCCGTGCATGCACAATCCAGAGCGCCGCGCAGCCCTGCCTGATACATCTAGAGCTGATCCGCGGGTGCTGGGGCCGGATCCCCCGGGGCAGGCTCAACGCTCTAAACAACCGCGTGCGGATCGGGGAGGTAACAAGGCCTCGCCACGCCACCAGCAGCGTGTCCTGCAACCGGTCCTCGGGGTCCTGGACCGAGCCGGGCGTCCGGTAGCAGTGCAGCTGCAGCTCCCGCTGGCAGCCACCGAGACCGCCACGGTCGTCCGGCGCCGGCGGTGACCGTTCCGTTCACCGCGACGTCGGTGTCTCAACGAGCGCAACTGCAAAACGGCCACTGGAGAACCAGATGACATCCACACGAGCAACCACCGACCGCTGGCGGGCCTTCGCGCTATTGGCGGTGTCGTACTTCATGACGATTGTCGATTTCACGATCGTCAACGTGTCCCTTCCGACGATCGGCCGCGACCTTCACCTGTCCGCGACCGGTCTGCAGTGGGTCGTGACCGCCTACGCGCTCACCCTCGGCGGCTTCTTGCTGCTCGGCGGCCGCGCCGCGGATCTGCTCGGCCGTCGGCGGGTGTTCCTGGGAGGGCTGGGCGTGTTCACGGGGGCATCTCTGGCGTGCGGGCTCGCCACCGGCGACATGTTCCTGATCGCCGGCCGGGCGGTGCAGGGCGTGGGTGGCGCGGTCATGCTGCCGGCCGCCCTGTCGATCGTGATGAACATGTTCGACGAAGGCGCCGAGCGCAACAAGGCGCTCGGGATCTGGGGCGGGCTGGGTGCCGCCGCTGGGACGACCGGACTGATCGCCGGCGGCGCCCTCACGCGCTACGCCGGGTGGCAGTTCATCTTCTTCCTGAACGTCCCGATCGGAGCGGTCGCGCTGGCGCTCGCGCCGCGGCTGGTTCCAGACAGCCGGCTCGAGACGACGCGCCGGCGGTTCGATGTCCTGGGCGCCACCATCGGCACGGGCGGGCTGGTGCTGCTGGTCGACGCGATCTCGCAAGCTCCGCAATATGGCTGGGCCGCCACGCGAACGATCGTGGCGTTCGCGGCATCCGTCGCTCTCCTCGTGACGTTCCTGGTGGTCGAGGATCGGTCCAGTTCGCCGGTATTGCCGCTGTCGATCTTTCGGTTGCGAACAGTGTCGGGCGCGAACGTGGCGGGGCTGCTGCTGGGCGGCAGCTTCTTCGCGTTCGTGTTCATCGGCACCCTGTACATGCAGGAGGTCCTGCACTACAGCGCGTTGCAGACGGGGGCAGCATGGCTGGCTGCGTCGGTGACCTCGATGGGCCTGGCCGGCCTCTCACAGTGGCTGGTCACCCGCAGCGGAGCCAAGGTCGTTATGGCGATCGGGATGACCTTGATCGGCGCCGGGATCATCTGGGCAACCCAGGTGCCGGTCCGCGGACACTTCCTGGCGGACCTGGCCGGCCCGTTCCTGGTCGCCGGCGCCGGGACGGCATTCGCGTTCATCCCGATCTCCATCGCCGCGCTCGCGGGCGTGGAGGAGCACAAGGCCGGGCTCGCGTCCGGGCTGCTGAATACATCCCAGCAGCTCGGAGGAGCGATCGGAGTGGCGATCGCCGCGAGCGTGGCCACGAGTCACACTACTGCGCTGCTGCACGCCGGCATTCCGACACCCGCCGCGCTCACGAGCGGCTACCAGCACGCGTTCTGGGTGCTCGGCGCGATCGCCCTGCTCGCCCTGCCGGCGATCTTCGCGCTCCTCCGGGGAAAGGCAGTCGCACCGGCGACGACCAAGGCCAAGATCCGCGACGCCCAACCTGCACTCGCGCCCGCCAAGTGATCCACACCTATGCAAGTTGATGCACTCGCGACCATCAGCATCAGACCGCTCGTCGTCCGCGAACGACGGGACCGAACAAAGGAGCGAACATGAGCCAGGAGATGAACATTGTCCGGAAGCCGCAACCCGACATGAACCAAGCAGCACTTCCAGTCGCCGTGGACCGCGCGACGTTTCGGGCCGAGCTGGATGCTCTGCGGGTCCGAGAAAAGGAGCACACCCACCAAGGCGACGCCATCGCCGTCGCTCGCCGTCGACTCCCGATGGTGGAGGTCGACGCCACCGTCGGGCTGATAGGCCCGCACGGGCCAGTGACGCTGCTGGAAGCCTTCGAAGGCCGTCGGCAGCTGATCGCCTACTACTTCATGTGGTACCCGGGCCAGCCCGCCGGGGAGCAGTGCGAAGGCTGCACGTTGTACAACGGCCAGGTGCACGAGCTGTCCTACCTGCACTCCCGAGACGTCACGTATGCGACGTTTTGCTACGGCCCCTACGAGGAGAGCGTGCGCTACCGCGACTTCATGGGCTGGCACGCGCCCTGGTATTCGGTGCAGGATTCAGCCGACCGTCTGCTAGCCGGCCGCCCGTTCAACCGGTTCATGCTGGTCTGCTATCTGCGGAACGAGGCCCGGGCGTTCGAGACCTACTCGACCACCGGCCGCGGAGTCGAGGTAATGGCCGCAGGCTACGCGGGATTGCTTGACCTGACCGTCTACGGGCGCCAGGAGACATGGGAGGACTCGCCCGTGGGCTGGCCGCAGCGATGGGGGCGCGACACCCCGGAGCCCAATCCCTACCGCACGAACGGACGTCCCATCGCCCAATGGCCGCGGCTAAGAGCAGGCCGCCCCGACGATCTCCGCTCGTGAGCGCGATGCAACCCCTGAGGAGGCGACCATGCCCGGACCACTCAGCAACGCTCACACCGTCACCAAGCTCCCCGCTCAGGATCTTGCTCGGGCGCGTGCCTTCTACCGCGACAAGCTCGGGCTGGAGCCGGTTGAGGAGCGCACCGGCGGCTTGCGCTATGTGTGCGGACCGACTGAGTTCCATCTCTTCAGCTCGGCCGGGACACCGTCGGGGGCATCGACCCAGATGGCATTCGAAGTCGACGACCTTGACGCGATCCTGGTCGACCTGCGAGCCCGGGGTGTGATCTTCGAGCGCTTCGAGATGCCTGGCTTCGAGGTCCACGGCGACACGATCGCCGCCCCCGACAACTACCCGAGCAAGGGCGACGGCGAACGCGGGACGTTCTTCTACGACAGCGAGGGCAACCTCATCGGGATTGCCCAGCCAATTCGCGAGGGCACGGGGCGGGAGTAGAAGAAACTAGCCCGAGCTGCGCAGTGCGATCGGAGCGGGAGGCTTCCGCGGCGCCATCAGCGACGAGAACAGCACGGTTCATTGGCCGCCTCGCCACGATCCTGGAGCTCGAGCCTGAAGAACTTCCGTCGGGCCCAGCGAGCGGATGACATTGATGGCGTTAGGCGGTGCGTTGGTGGCAGGCGGACGGCGGAACGGGCGCCTGCGGATTACGCTTGGCCGATGCCACCCTGTTCACTACGGCCGCCTCAGCGCCGCTTGGAGTCGAGACGAAGTTGAATTCGCCGCCGCGGGTGCTTGTGCTGAGCGAGCCCGGCGGGCTCGGCGCAGCACTTGTGCGCAAGCTCGATCGGACGGGCGCGACGGGGGAAACCGTCACTCCCGGCTCCGATACCGAACTCACAGAGGTGCTCTCTGACCGGTGGGCTGCCGTTGCCGTGGTGACACGCGATGACGTCCTGGCATTGCGGCTTACGCTGCTCTGCGGGCAGGTGCGGCCTGAGATCCCGCTCTGGGTCACGCTGTTTGACCGGACGCTGATTCACCGGCTCCGCCAGGAGGTCCCGTCAGTGAATATCGTGTCATCGGCAGAGCTCGTGGCCCGGGAACTCGCCGATTACTGCTGCACCGTGGCGGCTCCCGCCCCTGGCTGGCGTTACGGACTTCGGGTGGTCGATGGTGCGCTGCGGCTTCTCGTCGGGGCGGGCGCGGGGCTTGTCGGAACGCTCATCGTCCAGACCGTCATCTCGATCATCGCGTTGCACGAGAGCGTGCTCAACGGCATCTACTTCAGCACTCGCGCGATCTCCACCGTCACCGATGACCCAAGCGCCGACGCGGGACCGGCATGGTTCAAGCTCCTATCCGCGGTCAACATAATTGTCGCGCTCGTGCTGGTCGCCGTCTTCACAGCGGCGCTCGTACGCAGGCTGAGCCGCCCGCGGCTGACCACGATC
>JAFAZZ010000200.1 GCA_019239375.1 Solirubrobacterales bacterium
TCGGTGAGATCAGCGAAGATGTCGCGGTAGGCCTCGTAGAGCCGATCGAAGCCGGAGCGCAGGCGCTCGATTGGCAGATCGGACCCGAGCATGCAGCGATCCGGTCCGAATATGTCGGTCGCCGCGCGCAACCACGGGCGGACCCGGTCGGTCGTCCAGGCCCCGAAGATCGTCCCGATCGCATCGATGCGCGTGGCGGTGTTCGACGCCGCAGCAATCGCAGACAGCCGGTCGCGGTGGCGCCCGACCGCATCCTCGGTCGGATTCTGTGGCCAGCCGAAGTGGTCGACCACGATCCGCAACGCCGGCAGCGTGTGGGCGAGGTCCGCGACAACGTCGAGCTGGTCCCCCGTCGCCTCGAGCGTCGCCACCAGCTCGTGCTTGGCAAGCAGCTCGAGGTTCGCCATCGCGCCGTCGTCGTCGAGCAGCGTCCGGTCGGCTGCTCCTTGTGCAAGCGCGGGCACGAGCCGAACCCGCACGCTGCGCGCGAGCGGCAGCGCGCGGAAGCGTTCAACCAGCTCCGCGAAGCCCTCGTCGGCCGGATCGCCAAGCGTCACTAGCGCGCCCGGCACGGCTAGCTCGTCGCACTGGCGCTGAACCCACGCGGCAGCCGCAAATGGATCGTCGGCCCCGGCGTCTGACCACACAATGCCGCGTACGTCGTGCCGGGCGACCTCGCGCCCGTAGTCGGCCAGCGTATAGACGTCGGGCAGCGTGTCGTAGTTGCCGAGCATGTCGCGCACCAGGCTGCGGTCGGTCAGCCAGAAAATCGGATTCGCGGTCTGATCCCACAGATGGACGTTGCAGTCGACGAGCGGCGCCACGCCGCCGACCCTAACCTCTCGTCGTCGGCGTGCCAATACGCGCCTTCCTCGGCTCCGAGTACATCGGCCTCCTCTGACGACCGCCATCACGCGGAAGCACTCGCCGCTGTGGGCAAACTGTGCCGCCGACCATCGTTCACCGATGCGGGGGCAGCGCCTCGGTTCCCGCGGGGGCGGCGAGCCTGGAGTTCAGGCCGCTGGCGCGAACAGCGCGATACAGGGCTCTTGCGGCTGGCCCCGGCCGTGCCGGATACCTCCCGTGGCACGGATGCGGGTCTCCCGCCTCCGTTGCGCAGCAGGCCCGAGATTCGCCCAGAAGCGCGGCCGGCTGCCGGCCCCACGCGGCAGGGTCAGGCTGAGCTCCGCGCTCCCCGCGCAGACTGGTGCTCATGCGACGCCGGATCCGCGTGGTGCGAGCGGACCCCGGACGGTTGCGAAGATCACGAGACCGGGCGCGGCGGCCGATCAGAGCGCAGAGAATGACGTTGGCGTGAGCGACTAGGGCGGGAGGCTGCGGAATCCACAGGCACCTCTGGCTTGATCAGAAACTGTGCGCCCATGCAGGCGACCGTTCGGATGTGGAGCCTTCCAGTAATGACGGGGTACCTCCTCGTCGTCGCGATCGAATGAGGACGCGACGCGCCGGTCTTAGAACCGGCCTCGTGATCGCGGTCATGTGGTGGCCCGAACGGAGCTGGACAAGGGGCGGCCGTGAGGAAGTCGCGGGGAAGTCGGAGCCTGAAACGCCCGTGCTGGCGGGCGATCCTGAGCTAGGCCGTGGGGAAGAAATGCCCACCCTTGATGGCTAACGGAGAGGGAGGGATTCGAACCCTCGTCGGACCGAAAGACCCGAACCGGTTTTCGAGACCGGCGCATTCAACCGCTCTGCCACCTCTCCGGTGGGGCGGTCATAACGGTAGTGGAAGGCGCGCCATCAAATCGCCCCCGCACTCACGGCAGGCCGGCATGGTCGGCGCCACCTACCGGCGCGGCGCGAAGAAGGTCCGCAGCAGCTCAGCGCACTCCTCAGCCAGCAGCCCGCGCTCGACCTGCGGGCGGTGGCTCAGCCGTGGTTCGTCGAGGACGTCGAGCACGCTCCCGGCGGCGCCGGCCTTGGGGTCGGTGGTGCCGAACACCAGGCGGGGCAGGCGCGCCAGCACGATCGCGCCGGCGCACATCGCGCATGGCTCGAGCGTGACGTACATGACGGAGTCGAGTACTCGCCAGGTGCCGAGTGTCCGGGCCGCCTCGCGTAAGGCGATCATCTCGGCGTGGGCGGTCGGGTCGGCGCGCACTTCTCGCTCGTTGTGACCCGAGCCGATCACCTCGCCACCATGCACGATCACCGCGCCGATCGGCACGTCGTCGTGCTCGAGCGCACGGGTCGCCTCGCGCAGGGCCAGGCGCATGAAGTACTCCTCGCGGGGGAAGAAGTGCGTGCTCACCTCAGAGCCCCCACGCTACCGTTGAGAAGGGAAACTTTGGCGCTTCGGTAGGTGTCTTAGCGGTTGGGGCCCCTTCAGTCCAGCTTCTTTGTCCGCGGCAACCCTCACCCGCCGTATTGCCTTCGCGATGCCCGCACTAGCCGGGCTGCTGTGTGCTGGGGCGGGGGGTGGTGCGGCCCGCGCGCGGGCGGTGTCGGCGCCGAGGACATCGACCCGGCCGGCGCACGTGACGCCAGCCGGGGCGAGGCCCACGAGGGCAGCCCCCCCGGCGCACACGACGGCCGCCCGGCCGGCGCACCCGACCAAAACCCGGCCGGCGCAAACCGCCCCCTACGTCGCCGGCCGGGTGCTGGTCGGTTACTCCTCTGTCGCTCCGGCGCATAGCGCACGCGTGATGGGCGTCCGCTCGGCCGCCGGCGTCGAGGACCAGGAAAGCCGCGTCGTCCGGGTGCCGCCGGGCCTGAACGTCTGGGGGATGATCGCGAAGCTCCGCCGGCAGCCGGGCGTCGCCTACGCCGTGCCCGACTACATCGCGCACCAGACGGGTGGCTGGATCCCGAACGATCGCGGCAACACCCATCATCAGCAGGGCTGGCAGCAATTGCAATGGAACTTCCTGCCCGGGGCGGGGGTGGATGCTCCCGACGCCTGGGCGCACATGTTCGGCATTCACCGTCCGGGCGGTCGTGGAGTGACCATCGCCATCCTCGACACCGGCATCGCCTATCGCACCTGGCGTCGCTTCCGCAAATCGCCCGACTTCGCCGGCACGAACTTCGTTGACCCCT
>JAFAZZ010000222.1 GCA_019239375.1 Solirubrobacterales bacterium
CGCGCCGCGAACCGACGGGACGCCGGGGGTAGGCAGGCCACTCGGGACGTGCCCGACGATCGCCACGCCGTGCGCCGAGAGGCTGAGCACCGAGCTGACAGCGATCCCGAGGACGAGCGCGAGCAGCCCGCCCGGAATCTTCGGCGCCAGGCGCTCGCCGGCGAACAGCAGCGCCAGCGCGCCGGCGCCAACCGCGAGGGTGGCCGCGCTCGTCTGGCCCAGGTGAGCGATCAGGTGCACGAATTGGGCAATCGTGTCGCCTGATCCCTTCTTGATCCCGAACAGCTTGGGCAGCTGACTCACCGTCACGAACACCGCGAGGCCGAACACGAACCCCTCCATCACGGGCCGAGAGAGAAACTGGGCGATGAATCCCAACCGCAGGAGTCCCGCCACCAGGAACAGGCCGCCGCAGAACAGCACGAGCATCGCTGCGTCAGAGGCGTAATGCGCTGCATCGGGAGGCGACAGACCGCCCACCGACGAAGCGAGCAGCACCGCGGCGGCAGACGTGGCCGCGGCGACCAGGTGGCGGCTCGTACCGAACACGGCGTACGCAGCGAGCGTGACCAGGAGCGTATACAACCCGGCCTGGGGTGGAAGCCCGGCCGGGCCGGCGTAGGCGATCGACTCCGGCACGAGCAGCCCCCAGACAGTCGCGCCGGCGATGACGTCGAACCGCAGGGAGGGCCGGTCGTAAGTCGGGAGCCACCGGAGGACCGGGACGAAGCGACGGATCCCCGAAGGCGGCGGAGCCGCCCACGTTCGCGGATCAACGAGAGGCTGGACGGTCGTAGCGCTCGCGTTCGAGATGTCCCAGGTTCTCCCCCAGAGGCGGCACGCGGACATCATCTCTTTCGGGTGATGCCGCCGTCAGGGGAGCGTGATGATCATCCGGGGCCGTCCAGCCGATCGCGAATAAAGGGAGGCCCGATGGCCAAGCCGTTCAAGGGCGTCGTCAACGTCGACATCACCGAGTCCGTACCGGACTGGGAGCCGTACACGCAGCCGATCGCCCCTGAAGGAACACCCAGCGTGCTCTACATCGTCCTCGATGATGTCGGCTTCTCGGCCATGGAGCCATTCGGCGGCCTGATCGAGACGCCGAACATCAACCGGATCGCCGAGCGCGGCCTGCTGTACACGAACTTCCACACCACCGCGCTGTGCTCGCCGACGCGGTCGTGCCTGATGACCGGTCGCAACCACACCACCAACGGCATGGCCACGATCACCGAGGCGGCGTCCGGCTTCCCGAGCTCGAACGGCCACATCCCCTTTGAGTGCGGGACGATCGCCGAGGTGCTCGGCGAGCGGGGCTGGAACACGTACATGACCGGCAAGTGGCATCTAACACCCGAGGACGAGATGAATCTCGCCTCGGCCAAGCACCAGTGGCCGGTCGGGCGCGGGTTCGAGCGGTTCTACGGCTTCCTGGGCGCCGAGACCAACCAGTGGTACCCCGACCTGGTGTATGACAACCATCCCGAGGAGCAGCCGTACGCCCCGGAGGAGGGCTACCACCTGACCACGGACCTGACCGATCGGGCGCTGTCGTTCATCCGCGACGCGAAGGCGATCGCGCCGGATAAGCCGTTCTTCCTCTACTACTGCCCCGGCGCATGTCATGCGCCGCACCACGCGCCGAAGGAGTGGGCGGACAAATACAAGGGCAAGTTCGACATGGGCTACGAGGCCTACCGTGAGCTGGTCTTCGAGCGCCAGAAGCGACTCGGGATTGTCACCGAGCAGGCCGAGCTGTCCCCAATCAATCCTTACATCGACGAGACAGGCCCGGATAGGCAAGCGTGGCCCGATTTGGACACGGTGCGTCCATGGGATTCGCTGGACGACGACGAGAAGCGGCTATTTGCGCGGATGGCGGAGGTGTACGCGGGCTTCCTCAGCCATGCCGACCATGAGATCGGGCGGCTGCTCGACTACCTGGAGGAAAGCGGACAGCTCGACAACACGCTGATCGTGCTCGTGTCCGATAACGGTGCGTCCGGCGAGGGCGGCCCGAATGGCTCGGTCAATGAGAACAAGATCTTCAACGGCCTGCCCGACAAAATCGAGGAGGCCCTGCCGTTCCTGGACGATCTCGGCAGCCCCCGGACCTATAACCATTACCCCACCGGGTGGGCCTGGGCGTTCAATACCCCGTTCAAGCTGTGGAAGCGCTATTCGAATTGGGAGGGTGGCACGGCCGACCCAATGATCGTGAGCTGGCCGAAACGGATCCGGCAACCCGGCGTGCGCCCGCACTACACCCACGCCGTCGACATCGTGCCGACGATCTACGAGACACTCGGGATCGATGCACCCGGGGTCGTCAAGGGCTACACCCAGTATCCGATCGAGGGCGTCAGCTTTGCGGCGACGTTCGATCAGCCGGACGCCAAGACCGACAAGCAAACCCAGTTCTACTCGATGGGCGGCACGCGCGCGATCTGGCATCAAGGATGGAAGGCGGCAGCCGTGTCACCTTCGGCACCCGACATGTGGGCCGGCTATTCCACCCAGCGCTGGGAGCTGTTCAACACCGAGAACGACCCGACCGAATGCCACGACCTCGCTGCTCAGCATCCGGAGAAGCTGCAGGAATTAATCGGGCTGTGGTGGCACGAAGCTGGTCGCTACCAGGCACTCCCGCTCGAAAACCGCAATGCCGTGGAGATCTTTGCCACCGAGCGCCCGCAGCTATCCAAGCCGCGCAACCGCTACGTCTACTACCCGGGCGGCTCTGAGATTCCGGAGTCCATCGCGCCAAACATCCGCAACCGCTCGTACACGATGGCGGTCGAGGTGACGATCGACACCGAGGAGGCAGAGGGCGTGCTCCTGGCGCAGGGATCGCGGTTCGGCGGCCATGCGCTCTACATCAAGGACCGCAAGCTCAAGTACGTGTACAACTGGGTCGGCCTGTTCGAGCAGGTCATCGAATCGACCGATCCCGTCCCGACGGGTCACGTGGTGCTGTCGGCGTCGTTCGAGAAGGAGGGTGACGGGCTGCCGACCGAAGGGACGCTCACGTTGCACATGCGCGAAGAAGCGGTTGGTGAGGCGAAGATCAAGACTCAGCCGGGGAAGTTCTCGCTGGCCGGCGAAGGGCTCAACGTCGGCCAGGAGGGCGCCGAGCCGGTGACCGAGGATTACCCGGGGGAGCGGCCGTGGGCGTTCGCCGGTGGGACGATCCACAAGGCGATCATCGACGTCAGCGGCGAGCCGTTCGAGGATCTCGCCGCGGAGGCGCGGATGGCCTTCGCACGGGACTGACCTCCGATGGCCGCGATCGGGCAGGAGGCGAGCGCCACGCTCGCCTCCTGGAACGACACGCCGACCCGGCAGGCGATCGTCGAGTTCGTCGAGCGCACGACGCGTGAGAACAGCTCCGACCACGTTCCACCGAGCGAGCGCATCGCCGTGTTCGACAACGACGGCACGCTGTGGTGCGAGAAGCCGATGCCCATCGAGCTCGGCTTCATTCTCAAGCGGTTCGCGGAGATGGCCGACGCCGACGAATCACTCCGTGACCGCCAGCCGTGGAAGGCTGCGCGTGAGCGTGACTTCGCCTGGCTCGGCGCCGCGATCACCAAGCACTACCACGGCGACGACGGCGACGTGAAGCTGCTGATGGGCGCCATCCTCCGCGCCTTCGGCGGCATGACCGTCGACAACTATGCGGCGGCCGCCGACGACTTCCTGCGGGGGCGCCATCCCACCATGGACCGCACCTTCCGCGCGTGCGGCTACCTGCCGATGATCGAGCTGCTCCGCTACCTGGAAGGCAACCATTTCAGCACGTTCATCGCGTCGGGCGGCGACCGCGACTTCATGCGGCCAGTCACGGAGGAGATGTACGGCATTCCGTCGGAGCGCGTCATCGGCAGCTCGAACGCCCTCGGCTACCAGGACGACGAGCACGGCGGGACACTTGTCTACCTGGACCGGCCCGACGTGTTCGACGACGGGCCGACGAAGCCGGTCAGGATCTGGAGCCGCATCGGCCGCCGCCCGATCCTGGCCGGGGGGAACTCCAACGGGGACATCCCGATGCTCCGCTACGCCGGCGGCCCCTCCCGGCCGGCTCTCCGCCTGCTCGTGCTCCACGACGATCCCGAGCGCGAATTCGATTACACCGCGGGAGCTGAGGTGGCCCTCGAGCGAGCGAGCACGGAGGGCTGGACGGTGGTCAGCATCAGGCGCGACTGGAACAGCGTGTTTGCCGAAAGGTAGGCGCCGGCATCCCCGACGGCTACAAGCGAGATTTCACACCATCGGACGGGCATCGACCGGTTCTCTCACGTGGGTTGCTCGCCTTCCTCGACCGGCTGTGACGATGCCATGAGCGACCTTCGATACAGCACGTGCGGCTCCCCGTAATGGGTGAAGTCCTTCTCGCAGGTCATCCCGAGCTTGGCCATCACGCCCCGCGAGGCGACATTGTCGATGCGCGTGTAGGCGACGATGCTCCGCAGATCCAGGGGCGCGATCTCGGTGAGCACGTGGCGGCCGAGGCGGGTGGCGATGCCTCGGCGCCAATGCGACCGCGCCACGGTCCAGCCGATCTCGACCTCACTCAGGCCATCGACGATGCAGTACTGGGCCACGCCCCAGCCGACGCAGGTGTCGCCATCCCATCCCAATGACCACCCGAAGCCGTGCGCGGTGCGATGCGCGACCTTCCTTCTCACCATCTCCTCGCACTCGGACAGCGTGAACGGTCCTCCCGAGCGAAGCCAGGCGGCGATGGCGGGATCCCCGAGCAGGCTGCGGTGGATCGCGGGGGCGTCGGTGGCGAGCAGGGTGCGGATCTCCATCGTCGGCTGCAGGCTACCGTCGGCCGGAACGCGGCGCAGAGGCTCGCCTACTGTGCGCCGCTGAGAAACCGCGCCAGCCTCCGCCGAACGTCGGGATCGCGCGCCCGCAGCTGAACCGAGTGACCGGCGGCCGGAACCTCGAGCAGCTGCCCTTGGGGTGCGAGCTCGGCCTCGGTACGCGCCCAAGCCAGCGGGGTGGAGAGATCGCGCTCGCCGGACAGTAAGAGGACCGGCACCGGGGGAAGGGGGGCGGCCGGGGAGCCGTCCGGAACTGAGGGAGGCTCTGTCGGGGGCCAGCCGAGGCAGCCCTGGGCAAGCCCGTTGTGGACCGCGGTGGCGCGGTCGAACGGATACAGGTCGGCGTCTGGCGTCGATGCGGCGAGCGCAGTGAGCGCAGTCGCTCGCTGCCCTCGCGGCTGCGCGGGATCCCACGGCGAGGCCAGCTCCAGGCAGATCGTGCTCTCGTGCAGGCCCTGGCTGAGAAAAGTGGACGTGGCCGCCTCCCCGCGCCGTACCGACGTAAGGATGTCCTGGAGCGCGGCAGGACGGCCGGCGCGAGCGGCGTGCAAGGCAGCGAGCACACCCGGGTAATCAGGCGCCACGACGCTGGAGGCGACCAGGGCGTTCAGCACTTCCGGGCCGTCGTGGAAGCGGGCAACGACGGCCGCGAGGTCGCCGGCCGGATCCCAACCGCAGCGCTGCGCCGCGCATACCGACCGCAATACGCGCGAGCTGCCGGAGAGTGCCGCCCGATAGAGCGGATCCGCGCCCGCCTGGGGGACAACCGAGTCGAGGACCATCCTCGCCACGTGAGACGGATACGCCAGCGCGTAGCGCTCGGCGACGAAAGTTCCGTACGAGACGCCATCGAGCGTCAGCCTGGGCGCGCCCAGCGCAGTCCTGAGCTCGTCGATGTCGGCCACGGTCTCCGCCGTGGAGTAGTAACGCCGGGCCGCGCCGAGGCGACTTGCGCACGCGGCGACGGTCCCGGCCGGCACGGTGGCCAGGTCGGAGGAGCCGGCGGCTGCCTGCAGCGCCGGACATCGAAGCGCTCCGGCGCCGGTGCCCCGTTGGTCGAACATCAGCAGCCGGTAGCCCGCGAGCGCGGCGCGCAGCCGTTTCTTGATCCGCGTCAGGAACGGGATCCCCGGTTGACCGGGACCGCCGGTCAGGAACAGCAGCACGCCGCGCGGTGCGGCCCTGGCGGTCGTTGCGCCGATCGCCAGAGCCAAGGTTCCGCCGGTCTGTCCAGCGTGGTCGAGGGGCACCCGCAGCGTCGAGCACGTGAATCCCGGTTGGCTGGGACAGGGATGGGCGCCCGTGAGCAGTGGCCGAGGCGCGGCCGTGCCGGCGCGGGTGGCCGCGGTCTGGGGCGTGGCGTGGTGATGAGCGCCGCAGCCGCTCGAGCACAGGCCCAGCGCGATCGGGACGAGGATGGCCTGGCGAGGACCCACGTCGGCATCATCGCGCACATGCGGCCAGACGCAGCGGGGTCGTGAGCGATGAATTTTCGCGCTCGGCACGGTCGTTAGGACAACAGCCGAGAGGAGACCCATGACCGACCAACTGAACAACCGCACCCGCTGGCTCGCGCTCGTGATTCTGTGCGTCGGCGATCTCATGATCGTCGTTGACACGACCGTGGTGAACGTCGCGCTGCCGTCGATCCGCAGCAGCCTGGGCTTCTCGCAGACCTCACTCGCGTGGGTCGTGAACGCGTACATGCTCACGTTCGGCGGCTTCCTGCTGCTCGCTGGCCGCCTCGGCGATCTCTTCGGCCACCGGCGGCTGTTTCTCGTCGGCACCAGCGCGTTCACCGCGGCCAGCCTCGTCTGTGGCGTCTCCTCGACGCAGGGGATGCTGATCGCAGCGCGGGCCGTGCAGGGACTGGGCGGCGCGGTGGTCTCCGCGGTGGCTTTCTCGCTGATCGTCGTCCTGTTCACCGAGCCCTCCGAGCGTGCCAAAGCAATGGGGGTGTTCGGCTTCGTGATGGCGGGAGGCGGCAGCATCGGGGTGCTCGCGGGCGGGGTGCTCACGGACCTGGTGGGCTGGCACTGGATCTTTCTCGTCAACCTGCCGATCGGCGTCGTCGTCACCATCGCCGGCCTGACGCTGCTGCCGGCGATGCACGTCGATGGCGCTCAGGGGCGGCTCGATGTCCCCGGTGCCGTCGCGATCACCAGCGCGATGGTGCTCGCCGTGTACGCGATCGTGAACGGGAACGCAGCCGGTTGGACCTCGGCCCAGACGATCAGTCTGCTTGCGGCCTCCGCCGCCATCGGGACGGGGTTCGTGGTGTGGGAGTCACGCGTGCCAGCGCCGCTGATGCCGCTCGCCATCTTCCGGCACCGCAACCTCACCGTCGCCAACGTAGTCGGCATCCTCTGGGCGGCGGCGATGTTCGCGCTGTTCTTCCTGTCTGCGCTCTACCTCCAGCTCGTGCTCGGCTACAGCCCGCTCCAGGTCGGACTCGCGTTCCTGCCGGGCAACCTGATCATGATGGCGTTTTCCCTGGGGATCTCGGCCAAGCTCGTCATGCGCTACGGCTTCCGCGTACCGCTCGTCGCGGGTCTGCTCGTCGCCGCCCTCGCCCTGCTCTGGTTCGCGCGCGCCCCGGTGCACGGCTCGTTCATCGTCGACGTGCTTCCGTCGATGATCCTGTTCGGCATCGGCGGTGGCCTCGCCTTCAACCCCGTCCTGATGGCGGCGATGAGCGACGTCGAACCGCAGGATTCCGGCCTCGCCTCCGGCATCACGAACACGGCATTCATGATGGGCGGTGCCCTCGGCCTTGCCGTGCTCGCCAGCGCCGCCGCCGCGCGCACCCACCATCTCACCGCGACTGGGTCAGGCAGCCTGGCCGCGCTGACCGGGGGCTACCACCTGGCGTTCGCCATCGGCGCGCTGTTCGCCGTTTGCGCCGCGGCCGTCGGCGCGGGCTTCCTCAGGACGCGCACCGCCGGCGCAGGACCGCAAGCGGTGCATGGAACCGAGCCCGCGCTCGAGACGGCCTAGAGCCGGAGGACCACGCAGCCGGGGCTCATGGCCGTCGACCTGGCGAGCATCCCGGGACGGATGGGGGGCCACGGGCTCCGCTAGGAGCGACCGCCCGAATGCTCGGTACGCTGGCCACGAGATGAGCGTGCGCATCGCTTGCTGCCAGTTCGCTCCCGACGTTAAGTCGCCGGGGGCGAGCGCTCAGCGGGCACGCGAGGCGATCGCCGACGCGGTGGCGCGGGGCGCTCAGATCGTGGTGTTGCCGGAGCTGTGCACGAGCGGGTATGTGTTCCGCGCAGTCGACGAAGCGCTCGCCGCCGCCAGCCCGGCCGATGGAGATCTCCTGAAGGCCTGGGCGGCCGAGGCGGCGCGCGGCGATGCGCTGGTAATCGGCGGCTTCTGTGAGCGGGCGCCGGATGGACGGCTGTTCAACAGCTCGGCACTGGTCGACGGGAACGGGGTGATGGCGGTCTACCGCAAGGTGCACCTATGGGCAGAGGAGCGCCAGTGGTTCGCGCCGGGCGAGGCGTCGGCGCCGGTCGTGGGGACGCGTCACGGAGCGATCGGGCTGGCTGTCTGCTACGACCTTGAGTTCCCCGAGCTGACGCGCGGCCTCGCTCTCCAGGGTGCTCAGCTGATCGCGCTTCCGACGAATTGGCCGCGCGACCCCGCCCCGCCGGACGGACGTCCGGTCCTCCATTCGCTCGCCGCGATGACGGCGTACCTCAACCGGGTGTTCGTCGCCGTGTGCGACCGCTGCGGGACAGAGCGGGGGCTCGAGTTCGAGGGCGGAAGCGTGATCGCGGGGCCAGAGGGCGGCTTGCGCGCCGGACCCGTGGAGGACCGCGCCGCGTGCACGATCGTCGCGGACTGCGAGCTCGGCGCGGCCGTCGACAAGCGCACGAGCGAGCACAACGATGCCTTCGCCGACCGGCGCCCGGCGCGCTACGTTCACGTCCTGCTCGACGTCTGAGCGCCGTTCTCGACCTTGGCGAGCCATGGTGTCGTCGCTGCCGCGACGCATCCAACTGGCACAGGAGGGTGACCGTGGCTGAGCAGCGAGTCGGTCCGTCCGCTCCGTGGGGCGGATCCGGGCGGCGCTCGGGGATGGCGATCGACAGGATCGCCGGCGGCCGCGCTCGATCCGGTGGGACGACTCGATGCGCTGGCGCGGATCGTCCTGGTCGGCGGATTGTTCATGATGCCGATGGCATATGACGAGCCACGAGCAACCGGCGGCAGAAGCGCTTCTCGCCTTTCTCGAATCCGAGGGCGCCGCCGGACTGCCACACGGCGGGGGACGAACGCTGCTCGACCACCTGCGCGAAACGTGCGCCATCGTGCAACGGTGGGGGCAGCCGGTGTGGTTGCAGCGCGCGGCACTCATCCACAGCGTGTACGGGACCGAGGCCTACGCGTCGCAGGCGGTCTCCCCGGCGCGACGAGCCGAGGTGGCCGCACTCGCCGGAGAGCAGGCCGAGCGCCTCGCCTATCTGTTCTCGGCGACGCCTCGGCGTCCCCTGTTCGCGGGAACGCACTTGTGGGCGCGCGATCTTCCGCCGCGAGTGAGCTACGAGGGGCGCGATCCCCCTTCGCGCAGCGAGCTCGACGCGCTCGTGCTCCTGCACATGGCTAATCTCGCCGAGCAGGCCCGGAGCGCGGATGGATCGCCGGGCCGATGGCTCGCGCGAATCCGGGCGCTGACCGAGCTGCTCATCGACAGCGACACGATCACCCCACCCCTGTTCACCGCCCAGCTAGCGGCGTTCGACACCACGGAGGAGTCGCTCGCCCGCCGGGCATACCTGGACGGCACACGCGAGGACGCCGAGGAGGGGACGAGCGCGCTCGCACTTGCCGCCGCGATCTGCCCGGTCGTGCCGGAGCCGTGCATGCGGCTGGCCGAGGGCGCGCGCTGTCGAGGCGATGAGGCGTCGATGAGGTCGTGGGCGGCGCAGGCGCGCCGGCGGCTCGAGGCACTCGGTACCACCTGGGACAAGCGGCGGTCGTTCGAGGAGTGCTGGGCGCTGATCGATGGCCTCGAAGGCTCACAGGCCGCGGGTGGTTTCGCGACGCCGCGCGCGCTCACGCCGCATGACGATGACGCGAGGAGGCGCTTTCGCCGCTATGTCGAGGGGTTCGCCGATGACGGCGTTCCGAGTTCGGGCATGATCTACCCGGATCTTCCGAGCCGCCCCTGGCACGACCCGCGGGATTTCCCCCTCGTCGACCACCTCGAGAAGCACTTTGCGGAAATTCGCGCAGAGATCATCGCCCTCCACGACGCCCGCTTTCACCGCGAGAGCGAGCGCATCAGCCGGACCGGCGATTGGGACGTGGCGTTCCTTTACGAGCGCGGACGGCGGCACGACGACATATGCGCAGCGTGCCCGGTGACCACCAACGGGATCGAGACGTACCCATCGATCCGGACGATGGCCGGCTTGATCTACGTTTCACGCCTGCGACCCGACACGCACATCGCGGCGCATCGCGGGCCGACGAATCTCAGAGTGCGCTGCCACCTGGCGATAGAGGTCCCCAGAGGTGACTGCGCGCTGCGGGTCGGCGACGAGACGCGGCGGTGGGAGGAGGGGAGATGTCTGGTGTTCGACGACTACTTCGAGCACGAGGCGTGGAACCACACCGACGGCGACCGCATCGTGCTGATCGTGGATCTGTGGCACCCCGGTCTGTCGGAAACCGAAGTAGCCCTGCTCGAGGGTCTGCATGGCTACGCGTTTCTCCACGCCCGCAGGCTCGGCCGCTACTGGGCGGCTAACGCGCGTGCGGCGGAGCAAGCCGGCCAACGTGCGTCGGCGTCGGGACGGGACGCTCGCACCTAAAAGAGGCCTCCGTCGCCCCCGAAGTCGCCGTCGCCCCCGTCGCCGCCGTCACCGCCGTCACCGCCATCGCCCCAGTCCCCGTCACCTCCATTGCCATCCCCGTCGAACAGATCGCCGATCGCCTCGGCACCGAGTCCAAGGCCGGCACCAAGGGCCGAGCCCACCAGCAGAGTCGACAGCAGCCCCCCTCCGCCGAATCCGTTGAAGTAGCCGCCCGCCCAGGGGCCATAGTGACGCGGGGCGTTCCAGTAGTCCGTGGGCCGCCCGTCGACCGTCACCTGGCGGCCATGGGGCTGGAATCCCTCCTTGATTCTGAGCGCATCCGCCGCACACGCCGGTACCGGGCGCTGCGAGCCACCCGGCGGGGCCCACTGGACGTCTTCGGTCGACGGGCCATGCCGGGGATCGAAGAAGCAGGGCGGACGACGTTCCGGGGGCGGGCGACCCTCGAGCAAGGCCTTGGCGTACGCCATCGCGTACCGGCCCTCCTCGAGCGTCTCGCTCACCGGGGCGAGATCCTCGGGCCGCTTCGCACGGTCGAAGGTCTCGCTTGCCCGCTGATAGGCCTCGAGCGCCTGCTCGTAGCGCTGCTTGACCCCATCTGAGACGCCGGGCATCTGGACGTCGACGTCGAGCGAGCGGATGTCATCGCCGAGGGCGACGAGATCGTCCTGTGCGGAGGATCGAACCTCCTCCCATTCACGCTCCCGGCGCGACTTGTGTCCGAAGAAGGGCACCTGGTGCAACGATAGCTGCAGAGCGCCTACTCGGCCCACGGAGGGTGAACGCGGCGCCGTCCACGGCCACCCGTCTGCCACGCCGCGGCGGCCCGGCGCCCCGGCCACCGGTCTGCGACGCCGCGGCGGCTCGGCGCCCCGGCCACCGGTCTGCCACGCCGCGGCGGCCCGGCGGCATCCGGTGCGCCGCTCCCCGTAAAACGCACCAAAGCGCCGTGCGCCGACGCGCTCTGGCGACATAAGCATGGTGGCCATGCTTATGTTGCCGAGGGGGAGGGTGGGGAGGGGCTTTGGCGAGTTATGCATGGGGCCGGCGCCAGGCGCGCCACCACGCGACGCGCCACCATGCCGTCACCGCGCTACCGCGCCACCACGCGCCGCGCCACCGCTCCACCCTAACGCCACCGCGCCACCACGCGCCGCGCCACCAGGCCGCCGCCGCCACTGCGCCGCCGGCCACCGCTCCACCCTAACGCCACCGTGCCACCACGCGCCGCGCCACAACGCCGCCGCCACCACTGCGCCGCCGTCACCGCTCCACCCCACCGCCACCGCCCCGCGCCACCGCCGCGCCACGACGCCTTCGACGGGCACCCGGCTAGAGGCGGCCCAGCAGCTGCAGCTCGCGCCGCGCGTACTGCGCGTGCCGGCGCGATGCGGAGCGGCTCAGGCGCTCGAGCGCTTCGCGGAGCAGATCGAGACGCGGGTGCTCGCCGGCGTCGATCTGCGCCCGCACGTACGCGGCCACGGATCTGGTTCGGCGGCGCCGATTGCAGCGCCGGCACGCGAGGGTGAGGTTCTCGGCCAGTCCGTGGCCGTGCCGCGCCCGCGGCAGGAGGTGCTCGGCGGTGAGGTCCGCTCGCCACGGCGCGCGACCGCACCACACGCAGATGCCGCCGTCCCGTCCGATTAACCTGTCCACCGTCACCGCTGTCGACGGTAGCGCCGGCAAGTCAGGCCCTCGGGCTATCTCGGGCGGTAGTCGGCGTTCCGGACCAGCATCACCCCATAGGTCGGCCAGTATGCCCCCGTCGGGGGCGCGCCCGCCAGCTCGTAGCCGGGTTGATCCTGGCATTGCCCCCCGGATTCGCCGGGGTTGGTCGTCCAGGCGAACATGTCGACGCCGCGATAGCCGGTGTGGGTCGTCGGCTTCGGGCCAAGACCGCGGCCCACCGGGTTACAAAGGACCTCGAGGCCCTGCTTGACGATGTTCATGGGCCGCAGCGGCCCGCGGCCGTTCTCGCCGGTGTTGATCACGAAGTGCTTGCCGCCGATCAGTCGCGAGATCTTCCTGCCATAGCGGATCTCGTTGCTTGTCCAGTCGAAGTGCGTCGCGTTCAGGAAGAAGCCCTGGATCTGCGCCACCCCGGCGCGCTCGAGAAGGCGAGCGGCCTGGGGGGCGTGGAGTGCGTCGGCGGCGCCCGCGTCCAGGTACACGACCACATGCGGGCACGTCGCGCTCAGGACGTTGATGGCGTCGCTGAGCTCGCTCATGCGAACAGCAAGCCCCCGGGGGTTTAGGCACGGGGAGGTGATCAACGAGTCCATCTCGAGAAACAGCACGGCGGGATACGAGCCGATCCCCTGCGCGAAGCCGGTGATGAAGTCGTGGTAATCCCGCTCCTCTTGCGGCGAATCACCGTTCCCGCACACCCTGTGCACGAGCCGGTAAGTGGCCAGCAAGGGAATCGCGCCCGGCTCTTGGGCGGCCGCGCGCGTCAGGTAGCGCGACACCGCGACGGCGATGTCCGGCACATATGGCGAGCTGTAGCTGAAGGTGCCGAACCGGGCGGTGCCAGGTTGTCCGGCAATCGCGCGCAGCGCCGCATCGTGCCGGGACGCCTTCGCGACGGCGCTCTCGTGATCGATGAAGAAGCGTGCGCCGGCCAGCGGGTTGTCGCCGGTCGGCGCCACCGGCAGGCCGAGCGGATTGCCCGGCGTGGGAGGCGAGAAGGAATCGTCGTTGAGGATGGTTAGCGTGGCCGACGAGACCGAACCCAGACCGATCGGCGAGGGGCCGAAGAGAGCCACGCGCAGCGTCTTCGCAACACTCGTGGTGCCGTGGTCTGTGATCGGGACCGCGAAGGTGGCGGATGTTTGCCCGGGTAGGAAGTCGAGCTCACCCTTGACCGACGTGAAGTCCAAGGAAGTCGCCGTGCATGGGGTGCCCCCGCAATCGAACGGAGCATCCGTGTCTGGGTTGTATCCGTCGCCCGAGGTGATGTAGCGGACCTGAGCGCCGGCCCCCGACTCGCTCGGAGCGCGGAAGACCGTGATCACCGCCCGACCCGCGCTCTCGTGCACGATCAGCCCGTCAGACGGCACCTGGATCTGGAAGCCGAAGGGGTCGCTGATCCTGGTCGCGGACGCCACCACCGGTGCCAGCACTGCAATCACGGCTAGCGAGGCGATCACGACCAGCGTGCGAGAAGTTCGTGCGCAGCCCGCGCGAAGCTTCATCGGCCTCGACCGTACCGACGCGGCCGCGAGCCTGTCAAGTCAAGCACCGCCCGGCCTCGGCGGATCTCGGCTGCCCCGCACAGGCGGGTTGTACGCTGGATCGAGGTCATGGACGCCAACGAGGTCGAGGGTCAAGCCGGCGGTCCGCGCGAGGAGGAGCCGGGACTGCAGGATCGGCTCGTTGCGCCGAGCGCGATCCTGGAGGGCCTGCCGGATGCGGTGGTGGTGGCGGATCGTGACGCCCGTATCGTGTTCGTCAACGCGCTCGCGGAAGAACTGTTCGGCTACCCGCGCGAGGAACTGCTGGGGCAGCCGGTCGAGACGTTGTGGCCGCCTCGGGTGCGTCATCGCTACACCCGCAACATGGAGCTGTACTTCGCCACCGAGCATCCGCTGCGCTTCTCGACGTCCGCGTGGGGCTTGCGTCGGGACGGCTCGGAGTTCATGGGGGAGATGACCTGGGGGATCGTGGAGACCACCGCGGGGTCGCTGCTGCTCGCCGTCGGTCGCGACATCTCTGAACGGCGTGCTGCGGAGGCGCGGCTGCGGGCGGTGGCGACGCTGGGCGAGCGGGCGCTGGTCGGCGCCGATCCCGGCGACCTGGCCAACACGGCGACCGAGCTGCTGCAACGTTTGCTGCCGCTGTCAGGCGCTCAGATACGGCTGGTCGATGGATCGGTGCTCGTGCGGCGCGGGCGACAGGGGGAGACCGGGATGCGGTTCCCCATCGGCACCGGGGACGAGTTGCTCCTGGCGGCCGAGCGCGAGCTGTCAGATGAGGAGCTCAGCTTTGTGCGCGCCGTGGCCAACACGCTGGGCGCCGCGCTGGCGCGGCTGCGCGACGAGGAGCGCACGCGCCACGAAGCCGTGCACGATCCCCTCACCGGGCTGGCGAATCGCACTCTGCTCCGGGATCGCCTCACGCACGCGCTGGCCCGCTCCCAGCGCGAGCTCGGCGCGACCGCTGTGCTGTTCGTTGATCTTGACAACTTCAAGCAGGTCAACGACACGTATGGCCACGCCACAGGCGATGCGGTGCTGGTGGAAATCGCCCGGTGTCTGCAGAGCGCGGTGCGGCCGGGTGACACGATCGCCCGGCTCGGCGGCGACGAGTTCGTCGCGGTTTGCGAGGACATCGACGCGGACGCGGCGTGCGCGGTTGGGCGGCGCCTGCAGCAGGCGATCCGGCGGCCGTTCGCTGCGGGAGGAGCAGAGCATCGGATGACGGCGAGCATCGGGATCGCGATCGGCGAGCGCGAGCCGGACGCGCTGCTTGCCGCGGCGGACGAGGCTGCCTATCGGGCCAAGGCGGCCGGCCGGGCACGGATCGAACTGTTCGCTCGCGGTGACTAGCGTCGAGATCCGCTCACGCCTTACGACCAAGCGCGGCCTCGCGTCCGAGCACGGCCTCGCGTCCACGCGCCAGGCGGTCTCACAGCATCTGTCGGTTTGGAAGCGGCTGGGCTCATCCGGACACGGCGGGACGGCCGCTACAAGCTGCATTCGATCACCCCCGAGCCGCTGCGGCAGCTCGCCGGCCGGCGGCTGCGCGACACCACGGAGGAGGCCCCATGAGAATTCACCTGTCCAGCATCTTCGTTGACGACCAGGAAAAGGCGCTTCGGTTCTACACCGAGATCCTCGGCTTCGAGAAGAAGGACGAGTTCCCGGTCGGCGAGTTCCGCTGGTTGACCGTCGGCGCCCCCGGAGAGGAGGACGGCACTCAACTCGTGCTCGAGCCCGACGTTCACCCGGCGGTGAAGCCGTTCAAGGACGCGCTCGTCGACGACGGCATTCCGTTCACGTCCTTCGAGGCCGAGGACGTCGAGGCTGAGTACGAGCGGCTGAAGTCGCTCGGGGTGCGCTTCACACAGCCGCCCACGAACCTCGGAACAGCGACCATGGCAGTGTTCGAGGACACGTGCGGGAACCTGATCGCGATCGCCCACCGCAACTGAGTGCTTGCGGGGCCAGCACGGCCGCCCGCGAGCCGGCGCCGGCCCCCGCGCCGTCGGAGCGGTCGGGGAAGCTGCTCTGGTGGCGAGTCAGCAGGTCGGACGCGGAGTGAGGTCAGTGGCCGGGCAGGCCGGCAGGATGACGGGGGGGCGCGGCGGCTGAGCGAAGTTGAAATCGGCGGTCAGGTCGCCGAGCAACGGGCTCGCCTCACGCACGTCGGGCCGCGGGTCAGGACGGCCGTCGGTGGCGGGATCAAGGCGCTGCCCGCCGAGGAAGTCGTCCTCTATGAACTTGTTGTACGCATCGTGGCTGAGGGTCTGCGAGTCGATCGTCCCTGCCTTGGCGTACGGGCTGATCACGAGTCCGGGCACGCGCAGGCCGTAGCCGTTGACGTCGGCCGCCGGCGGCACCACATGGTCGTAGAAGCCGCCCCAGTCGTCCCACGAGAGGAAGATCGCGGTGCTGTCCCAATCGGGGCTCTGCATGATTGCGTTGATCAGGCCGGTCACGTAGGTCTGGCCGGCGCTGACTAGCGCGGTGGGATGCTCGGAGACCTTGCCGTTAGGATCGATCCAGGAAACCGCCGGGAGGGTGCCGCTCTTGGCGGCGGTGAAGAAGTTCGAAAGCGTCTGAATGTTGCCGATCTCCCCGTCCTGCGCAACGTCGGTGAATGATGGCAGCGGGTTCCAGATGCCCGGCGTCTTCGGTCCCTGCTGCACCGGAGCGCAAGTCATCGCGCTGTCGCTCTCGCAGTCCGGCTCGGTCCCCTGGAACACGTAGTACCCCCAGCTCACGCCGGCCCGGTGGAGCAGGTAGGTGATGTCAGTCCAGGCGTAGTGCGCCAGCCCGTCCGACGGGTTGGGGTTCTGAAGCGCATTCGTGCAGGAGGCCGGGTTCAACGGATCGGTGCAGAACGCCGACCATTCCGAGACCTGGAACAGATGCTCGGGCAGGCTCCACGACGCGTTCGGCTCGTACATATGGTCTTGGAGCACGAAGTTACTCGCGTACGCCCAGTAGTTCGGAATCTCACCACCGTCGTGGTAGCCCATCGCGTCGATGCACTGCGCCTTCGCGGCCGTCGTGCACGGGCTGCAGTTCGGGTTGGTGCTGGTGCAGTTCTGTCCCTTCTCGGCCTGGGCGACGAAGCCGTCCATCTTGCAGCCGGCGCGGGTCGCCGAATTCGCGCAGTCCAGGTCCGCCGAGGCGTTGGCAGCGCCGTGCGGACCGCCGAAGTTCTTGTCCGCCGTGTCGTGGAACGGACGCACGCAGCCGCCGTTCACCGGGTCCGGAACGCACGGCACCACGCCGGGGTTACCGGCGAGTCCAGGAATCCCGTCGGCGCGGGGATAGGTGCCGAAGTACTGATCGAACGAGCGGTTCTCCTGCATGATGACCACGACGTGCTTGATCCTGAAGATCGCATTGACACTCACCGTCACCGGTGAGGAGTAAGAGTCAATGTTCTGCGCGTCCCAGGGCAGGTACGCCCGAATCTGGTAGCTCCCGTTCGCCGGGAAGGCGTAGTTGATGGAGAACGTGGATGCCGAGCCGACACTGCCCCGGGCCACCGATTGCCACCCTCCCGCGCCGAGTTGCTGCAGGACGATCGGAGCTCCCGGATGTGACGGTAAAACGCTGCCCGTGAACGTGATCTGATCGCCCGGGGCCGCCCTCGACTCGGAGGCGGCCAGGCTCACCAGCGCCTGCACCCGCTGATGCACGGTACGGCTGCGAAACCCTTGAGCGGTCACGTACCACCAGCGGTTGCCGTCGACCTCTGCCGTCAGCGAGTAGTACCCGAAGCGATCCGTCCGCGTGGCCGCGGTGGGCCGAAAGCGCTTGCCGCCCGGAAGCCTTCGCCAAAGCAGGACGATGGCGTGGTTGTGGCGCGGCCCGAGCAGCTGGCCCGTGATGAGGACGGCCTGTGGGTAGGTCGAGGGGTCCGGAGCAGTGGCGATTGTCAAGCAGTGAGAGGACGCCACCCGACGGGACGGAGGCGGCGGTTGGCAGCACCGGTGCCGGTCGATGCGGCAGCCCGTCCGCGCACCGGCGGTCGAGGGGGAGCTCGGACTCGCCGCTGAGCTCATCGACCACGCCGACCCACTGCCGGCAATGAGCAGGACCGGCCACAGCAACACTGCCACTCGCGCTCGGCGTCGCATGCTGTCCTCCCTGGGTTTTGCCCGGCGTGGTGAGTCCGCGCCCACGTTAACCCGGTGACACGCGCGGAGTTGCGCGCCGCTCGTGTCACCGACCGGCGTTTTCGTGCGGCGCCGCTCCGGGGGGCTTTGTTCAGTGGGTTAGCATCGGGCCGAAGACGATGCGACGCACAGCGGTAGTCACTGGGGGTGCCGGAGGCATAGGAGGTGCGATTGTCCGCGCGCTGACCGAGGCTGGGCACGAGGTGGCCGTCCTCGACCGGGAGGGCGAGTTCGCGGTGGACCTGGCCGATTCCGAGGCAGTGCACGAGGTCGCCGGGCGGCTCGGACCACGCGACGTTCTCGTGCATGCCGCCGCCGCCTTCGACCGTGCGGCGCTGGAGGAGCTCAACCTCCTCACCTGGCGACACGTGCAGTCAGTCAATGTCGAAGCGGCGCTGTGGCTGTGCCAGGCCCTGGCCCCCGCGATGCGCGAGCGCGGCTTCGGCCGGATCATCTTCATCACCTCGAACACGGTGTGGCGGCCGCCGGCGGCGGACTTCCTGCCCTACGTGGCCAGTAAGGCGACGCTGGTCGGCATTGCCCGGTCGCTGGCCAAGCCGCTCGGGGAGAGCGGGATCACGGTCAACTGCGTGGCCCCGGGATTGACTCGCACTCCGTTCACCGAAGCCGACCTGCCGCGGGAGGCGTTCGACGAGGTCCTAGTGCGCCAGGCGCTCCCGCGCTCGCTGGTGCCGGACGACGTCGCCGGGCTCGTGGCGTTCCTCGCCTCGGACGCCGCCGCAGCGATCACCGGCCAGACCCTGTGTGCCGACGGCGGCTCGGTGTTCGCCTGACCGGCTGTCGCGTCAGCGACGTGCTTACGGACGCGGAGCGATCGCCGGGCTCGGCCTCGAGCCTGGCCAGCTGCTCTCAACCCCGCGCCCGATCGACCACGCGTCGGCGCTCGGCTCCAGACGGCCACGGGGGCGTGCCGGCATTTGTGTTCGCCCGCGCGTGGGCGACGCTGGAGGTAGCGGGGATCGCCACGTGGATGCGCTCATCGGCCAGCGTCCACTTCAACAGCTCGGAAGCGTCGAACCGACGAATCAGGGACCCGCCGCCGAGCGGGCGCATCGCGATGACACCCAGGTCGAGCTCGGCCGCGAGCGGCAGGATGCGTCGCTCGGCGTCGCGCTCGAGGGGGTTGTACGGCACCTGGATCGCATCGATCCGGCCGGTGCGCATCACCTCCTCGAGCTCGCCGAACGCGCTAGCCGCATAGTGGGTCGCGCCGAGAAAGCCGATCCGGCCCGCGGCCCGTTCCTCCTCCATCCAGTCCAGATGGTCGCGCCAGCGCACCAGGTTGTGCACCTGCTCGAGGTCGATCCGCCCGCCGAAGAACTCGAGCTGCTCAGCGAATTGGCTATGCGCTTCGCCGAGCGAGCTCGTCCAGATCTTCGTGGCCACCCACGCCGCTTGCCGCCTCTCGCCCAGCGCCCGGCCGAGCACCCCCTGCGCACGCCCGTACATGGGCGAAGAGTCGAAGAGCCGCGTGCCGACCTGCCACACCGCATCGACAACCTCGTGCGCGCGGCGCTCCTGCCCCGCGGCGACGTCGAACGTCTGCCACGTGCCCAGCCCGACGACCGGGACCTTCAGTTCGGTTCGCCCGAAGCGCCGGCGCTCCATCGACGACTAGTCGTAGAGCATCACGCCGCGGATGTTCTTGTGGGTCCTCATGGCCTCGTATCCCTCGTTGATCTGATCGAGGGTGTAGGTGCGGGTCACCAGCTCGTCGAGCATCAGCTTGCCGTCGCGATACAGCGACAGCATCTTCGGGATATCGGAGCGGGGGTTGGAGTGCCCGAACAGGCAGCCGATGATCCGCTTCTCATACGCGATGAGCTCGAAGATCGGGAATTCGACTTCCGTGGCGGTAATGGGCGAAAGGGCGGTCAGGGCAACCTTGCCTTCCTTCCCGACCAGCGAGACGGCGTCCGCGATCACCTTCGCCGTGGTGACATCCACCGTCACCAGCGCCGCGTTGGCCATAGCGCCACGGGTCATCTCCTGGATCGGCTCGAGCGCCTCCGCTGCCGAGGCGTACATGTGCGTCGCGCCGAACTTGCCCGCCTGCTCACGGTTGAACGGCGCCGGATCGATCGCGATGATGCGTGCCGCGCCGGCGATACGAGCGCCCTGCACCGCGTTGGCGCCGACGCCGCCGACCCCCATGACGACGACCGTGTCGCCGGCGCCGACCTCCGCGCCGTAGACCGCCGTGCCGACCCCGGTGGTCACTCCGCATCCGACCAGGGCCGCCTTATCGAGCGGAATGTCCGGGTCGATCTTGACCACCGAGTCCTCGTGGATGACGGTGTGGGTGGAAAAGGTGCCGAGGATGCACATCAGGCGTGCGTCTTGGCCACGGACGTGGTGGCGGCTGGTGCCGTCACGCTGGAGCCCGACCTGGATGCCGGCGCCCCATTCGCACAGGTTCTCGCGGCCGATCGCGCACCAGTGACACTTGCCGCAGGCGGGGATGAAGCTGAGCACGACGTGATCGCCCTCGGCCACGCTGCGCACGCCGGGGCCTACGGCCTCCACGACCCCGGCGCCCTCGTGGCCGCCGATCGCGGGCAGCGCCTCCATCGGCAGGTCTCCGATCCTCAA
>JAFAZZ010000353.1 GCA_019239375.1 Solirubrobacterales bacterium
ACGCCTTGAAGGCGTTCAACGATCGGCATGGCCGCCGTGGCATGGCTCGGGGAGCGGTTGTGGTGATCCTGTCCGACGGCTGGGAGCGCGGCGATCCGGCTCGCGTCGCGCGCGAGACGCAGCGGCTCCGCCGACTGGCCTACCGGATCGTATGGGTCAACCCGCGCGTGAGCGCTCGCGCCTTCGAGGCGCGCGCCGCCGGTCTCCTCGCCGCCCTCCCGCACTGCGACGCGCTCGTGAGCGGCCACAGCCTCGACGCATTGGGCGAGGTGGCGGGCGCCATCGGCGCCAGGCGTGCCGGCGACCTTGGCCACGTCGCCGCCAACCGAGTTCCTGCTTCAGAACCCGGGGCCGAGGAGGAGCCGTGGCCGAGCGCCACCCCGGTCCCGGGCAGCTCGGTGGCGATGCCCAGCGGCTACGGTCCGCGCCGCGGCAAGACCACTCCGGGATGGTCGACGGCATGACCCAGGGCGCGACGAAGGTCTGTATCTATCCAGGATGCGATCGTGCCGCCGCGCCGCCGCATCCCCTGGGCGGGCCGCAGCCGAGCTTCTGCGACCTCGAGGAGCACAACGCGCTGAGCGCCCACCTCGAGCGCCGCCGCCTGGCGCGCGCGGCGCGGCGCACTGAACCGAACGAGGAGGACGAGTGATGGCCGACGAGGCATACCGGGCGGTGTTCCTGCGGGTGCATCCCACGGGCAAGATGGTGCTCAGCCTGAGCACCGAGTCCGACGGCGAGGAAGTCCGGTACGCGCAGCTGGTCGCGTCGGAGCTGGGCGTGCCGGCGTTGGATGTCAAGGTCGTGCCGGGCGACGCCGACCGGTTCGGCACCGGCCACGGCTACAACACGACGCCGTCGGCGCGGACCCCCGCCGCAATCCAGAGCGCCACCGGCAAGATCCGCGCGAAGGCGCGGCTGCTGGCCGCCGCCGCGCTCGGCACCGCGCCCGAAACGCTCACCTGGGACAACGGCGCCTTTGTCTCCAGCACGGACTCCTCGGAGGGCAAGACGATCGCCGACATCGCGCTCTATGCCCACGGCACCGGCGTGCTGCCACCCGGAGTCGAGGGCGGGCTGGACGCCCAGACGGTCTACAAGGAGGCTTGAGCCTCGATCGCCACCTGGACCTCGTCGGCTACCTTGAGCGTCCCGAACAGAGCCGAGTACGGCTTGATCCCGAAGGCGGTCTGCTTGACGATCGTCTCGCCGGTCAGCCGCCCCTCACTGACCGCCAGCTCGAACGTCACCGGCCCGCGCCGGCCGGCTAGCTCAAGCTGGCCGGTGACGAGGATGCCGTCCGGGCGAAGTTCGATCTGGTTCGAGTGGAACTCGATCAAGCAGCCCTTCAGTACCTCGTCGTCGATGGTCTTGATGATGTTCGCCTTGTCATCGCCGTCCAGGGCCTTGATGCCGCCGGTGCCCTCCAGCACCCGCAGCGAGCGCGCGTCGGCCCTGAGCTTGAGCGCGCCGCCGCGGCCAGGGCCCTGGGGCATCTCAAGCGTGGCCTCCCACGAGCCGACCTCGAGCAACAGGTCGTGGCCGGCCTTGGCAACGGCGCCCGTGCGCGAGGTCCGAATCGTCAGGCGGGCGTTATCTGGTCCGAAGCGCTGCGCCATCTTCCGAGCAACCCTAACCAACGAGGAGACGACACATGGTTGAGCTGGACCACCGGTTCTCGAGCGGGAAGCCAATCGAGGAGAGCTGGGAGGCGATCCTCGACCTCGAGCGCCTCATCCCCTGCGTCGAGGGAGGCAGCGTGATCGAGCAAACGGGGCCCGACAGCGTGAAAGCGCACATCAAGGTGAAGATGGGGGCGATGTCGCTGACTTACACGGGCACCGTGGCGGTGGTCGAGCAGGACCCGGAGGCGCACCGCGCGGTGCTCCAGGTCAAATCGCGCGAGGCCGGAGGTCAGGGCCACGCGAACGCCGACGTCACCTTCTCGCTCGCGGACGGCGGCGGCACTGTCCACACGGCAGCCCAGATCACCGGCAAGGCGGCCTCGATGGGCGAGGGTGTAGTGGCCAGCGTGCTGGACGCGCTGATCAAGGACTTCGCGCGGAAGCTGGAACGGATCTGACGGGTTCGCTGGAACGGATCTGACGGGTTCGCTGGAACGGGTCACGGGGTTCGCTGGGACGGATCTGAAGGGTTCACGGTGGCGCGAATCGCAATGCGACACGTTGAGCCGGGCGAGGTGCCGCCCGACGGCGGTACTGCGGTCCAAACCGATCCCGAGCGCCCGGTGTTCTCCGGCAACGGAGCCGATGACTACGTGTGCGTCTCGTGCGCCAACGTGCTGGCGGTAGCCATGCCGCCCGAGTACATGAACCGCAAGCTGCGCATCCGCTGCGCGCGCTGCAAGACCGTGAACGTGGCGATCGAGGTGCCGGGGATTGATTACGCCGGCGCGTTCAGGCGCCCGAGCTGAGCGCGGGGCGTTCAAGCGCCCGAGCTGGGGGCGGGGCGTTCAAGCGCCCGAGCTGGGGACGGGGCGTTCAAGCGCTCGAGCTGAGCGCGGGGCGTTCAGGTGCCCGCGCTCGCCGCGCCGGCCGCGTAGCGCTCGTAGTCGAGCTCGGTGCCAACACCAAGCGCGTTCAGCGCGTCGTTGGCCTCCTCGAGGCTCGTGGTGCCGGCCACGGCCTGGGCGAGACGGCCGGCCACGTTGATCGTGATGTCGACGTCGAGGTAGAAGGTCAGCGCGGCGAGCGGACTCAGTTCTAGCGTGCGCGTCCCGCCACGGATTGTGGTCAGTCCCGAAGCGCCGCGGAACGCGCGCACCGCCTGAGCGCTCGCCTCGGTGCTCACGAGCTCCATGGCCGCCTCCATCCGGTCCGCCACGGGCCCGGTCAGACCACGCGCCCCGCACAGCCCGCCGGCGCCGGCTACGGTGGCGACCCGCGCCAGCACCTCATCCGGGGTCAGCTCCGCATCGCATCCAACCCCGAAGATCCCGAGCAGCACGGGCTGCCCGCTCGTGCTCAGGCGCCCGCCCGCTGCGAGCATCAGCGCGTCGCTCAGCGGGCTGCGCAGACCCGGCTCGTCGCCCACTGCGATCACATCGCCACCGACGTCAACCAGTACGACCAGGTCGCACTTGAGCTCATGGATGGTCCGTGCGATTCCGTCGGCGACGCGGGACGGGCCATCGTTGATGTCGATCAGCACGGTCGGCCGGCCCAGGAACTCGGCCATGCGCGACTCGGCGAACACCACCTCACGATCGCGAAGGCGCGTCCCCGGCCCGGCCAGCAGGATGCCCGGCGCGAGCTCCTCCGCGCCGGAGATCTCCGCCACACTTCTCGGCCCCGGGACTGGATCGAACGGCCGTCGCTCCCAGGTCAGCCCGCCCAGGACGGGGTCGGCGCCGTCGTACAGCCGCGTCGCCTCGGCGGTGGCCAGCGCGCCAACCACGTCGCCACCGCCGCCCATCCCGATCACCAGCGGGCGTTTGGATCGGCGCAGCAGCAACTCGGCGTCTCGCATCCGGTATTTGTACCCGGCCCGGTGGCGCCGAACGTTTACCTGCCGTTACGGCGTGGCGCCAGCCGCGAGGGCGAGCCGGCGGAAGTGCGCAAGGCGCCGGCCCGGCCGTTCGTTGCGCCGCGCAGGGCCCACGCGCGGCCCAGTTGCGCCGGCGAGCAACCCATGGCGTCACGATGGGTCATAAGTGCTCACTCGGCACCCGATCTGAGCCGAGTGCATATCCAGCCACCTTGGTGGGGCATAACTGCGATCTCGAGCACCGCGGGTCGTCGAGTGCTCGGTTAACCCCCAACCGCTGGACGACGGTCGCACGTCAAAAGGGCCGCGCCGTTGAAGCCGCCTCGCGCACATCCCGCCCGCGCCCGATCGCGCCCCGGATTGCCACACGGAACGGTCACGCTGCCCTATCTCAGTAAACTCAATCGAATTAGTTCGATATCCCGATCGGCATTGAGGCGCTGCCTCTCGACGAGGCCCGCGAACTGATCGACGCCCACGCCCCGGCGCGATTGGGGCGATGGCGCAGCGCGTCGGCGTCGGCCAGCTCCTGTACCGCTCCGACCGCCCCGTGGTCGAGCCGAGCGGCACGCCTACGACGAGGCGCTGAAAACCGATGCCGCAGGATTCTTGACGAGTGCCCGCGCCCAATCGCTGGTGGTAGCGGCATGAGTCTCGACCCCCTCGAGCTCGAGCGCTTCGTGGCCGAGCTGGCCGCCGCCCCCGAGCACCGGCAGCATGCGGTCGGGCACGCCCGCGACCTCCGGGTCTACGAGCAGGTCTGGGATGACGAGGAGGTCGACGTGTCGCTGATCTGCTGGAGCGATACGCCTCGGTTGCGATCACCTGACCCGCGCCGGCCCCGCCACCGCCCCACCACGACCCCTAGGATTAGCCGCCGTGTCGGGCGTTGGACGTTACGTCAAGTTCACCGCGCAGCCGGGCCGCGGCGATGAGCTGGCGAGACTGCTGCTGCAGGTCGTCGACGCGC
>JAFAZZ010000511.1 GCA_019239375.1 Solirubrobacterales bacterium
GCCGGCGCCGGCGAAGCGACGGGCGATCGCCTCTCCGAGGCCGGAGCTTGCGCCGGTCACAAAGGCAACCGCCATCAGCTATCGAAGCCTAATCCCAGCCGGTCGAGCGCGGTCAGCCAAAGCCCGCGCCGTCCTTCGTTGCGGTCAGCCGCTGCGAGTCGGCTGCGGGTGAGCTGGATGACCGCGGAGCGCAGCGGCTCGGGCGGGAACGGGAGCGGTCGCCGGCGCACCATACTAGGCGCGGTGAGTGCCGTCGAGCGCCCGTCCAACGTCCGCGGTCAGGCGCGAGTAGTGGAACTGGTTGCCCATGTCGCTAAGACCCTGCCGGTTGCGCCACCCGATCAGGGTCGGATCGAGCGGCTCGGAGACCAGCACGTAGTCGTACACGGGCGCGATGTAGCGCCGGATACTCCGCACGAGCGGCGGGTAGGCGCTCGTTGGATTTTTTCGAGGTGATCTGAGCGCGGACCTGCTCGCCATCGAGCCGCTCGACCTGATAGCTGAAGCGGCAACGCAGCTCGGCCTCGTCCTCCAGATCGGGCAGCTCGCGCGGCTCGAGCGCGACGATCAAGTCGCCGGTGCGCTCGAGCTCGGCCTCGATGCCGAGGGCGTGCAGGTCAGTGATCAGCCCCTCGAAGTTCTCGAGGCCTAGACGCTCGAGCTGAGCGATTTCATCGGGAGAGCGGGTCAGGCGGTTGCGTATGCCGTGGGTGAGCGAAGCCTGGAGAAAGCCGCCGTTGCGCCCGCTGGCGCCGTCCCCGCAGCGGGTCGCCTCGAGCAGCACGACTTCGCGGGTCGGCTCGAGCTCCTTGGCGTAGAGCGCGGCCCACAGCCCGGTGTAGCCGCCGCCGACGATGCAGAGGTCGGCGTCGAGTGCCTCGCTCAGCGGGGGGTGGTCCGCGCGCGGGGGCAGCGCGTCGAGCCAGAAGGAGCGCGGGAGCGCGTCGGCGTAGGCGGCCCGGTGCAGGGCGGTGGGCGGAGACTCAGGCCACGGCGAAGCCACGCCCCGATGCTACGGCGGGGGCCCGTCCCGGTGCTGCGGGTGGCGGCACGTCCCGATGCTCCGGGGAGGGCACGTTCCGTTGCTACGGGTGACGGGCCAGGCCGCGCAGAATCGCGTCGGCGTCGCGGTGGGGGGCGCGCAAGGCGATCCCGGCGAGATCGAGCTGCTCGGTCGCCACCGCTCGCACGGCGGCCCGGTTGTCCTCGTCGTTGCCGGTGGCAAACATCTCGCGCGTATATATGGCGATCTCTATGCCTCGGCGCTCGGCGCGACCGCGCACCGTTGTGAGCTTCGCCGCGCCGGCCTCGTATACAAGTACCGGCTGGACCAGTAACGGGAGGTAACGCCGACCGTCTGCGTCTTCATAGTCGTGGCCGATCGCGCCCGACCCGGCGCGCGCCGTGAGGCCGCTCATGAGGAAGGCGGTGACGTTCAGGCGCTGCCACGTCGCCAGGTCGTCGCGCACCACGACGGCCACCTTGGTGTCGAATTGCCCGACGCCCATAGGGGCATGGTGGCGGCACGCGATGGCGCAGGTCTTGAACGTTCTTGCGCCACTCACGCTCGCGCGTAGCGCCCCGGGGTCACGCCCACCGCGCGCTTGAACACTCGGGTCAGGTGCGGCTGGTCGGCGAAGCCGCAGCTCGCCGCCACGGCGGCGGGCGCGACTCCAGCGGCGAGCAGCCGGCGGGCCTCATCGACACGCAGGTTGGTCTGGAAGGCATGCGGGGTGATCCCGTCCTGCTCGCGGAAGCGGCGGACGAGCTCGAACCGACTGAGGCCCGCCACCGTCGCGAGCTCAGCCAGAGTGACCGGCTGGTCCCAACGCTCGCGCAGATGAGCTCGGGCCCGGCGCACGGCGGCGTGCTCGGCGCGATCGCGCTGGCGCGACGGCGGTCCCGGCCTCAGATGGGGACGAAGCGCGGCCACGGCGCCGAGCACGGCCTCTGCGACGGCGAGTCCCGCGGAGGGCTCGGAGGCAAGCGCGGCGTGTGCTCTCTCCAGGGCGCCGCGGAGGGCGACGTCACGGAACACCACCCAGCGGGCCGCGCGCGGGGCGGCGGCGTCGCGCTCGTCCCAGTCGTGGAGGAGGTCGGGATCGACGTAGAGGACCTTGTAGGCCCAGCCCTCCGGCACGGCGGCCATGCCAGTGTGGACCGACTCCGGCTCGAGCACGAACAGCTCACCCTCGGCCGCGCGTTGCTGTGTCGCGTCCAGCGTGAAGCGGGCTGCCCCACGCTCGACCACCGCCACCGTCCAGGTGGGATGGGAGTGGGGGCGATAGGCGTGCTCCACGAACCGCGCGTGCAGGGCCTCGATCCCGGCGAGCTCGTGGGGGCGGAAGTACGTGGAGTACTCGGGTGACGTCATGAGCGGGTCCCCGGGGAGATTAAGGGTGTGCGGCCTCGGCTCCGCCGACAACTACGGCGGCGCGGCAGCCACTCGGCTGGTTGCTGCGCGGCTACGTCAGCGGTTCTGCGAACAGGTTCTCGGGTTGGCCTGGATGGCGCTCTGGAAGGCGCCCAACGAGCTCGGGTTGACCGTTCCCCATTGGGCGTCGCCGCCGAAAGACTCGCCGGTCCGTCCGGCGTTGCCGAACTGCCAGGTACAACCAAGCTCGGGATCGTGCACCAGCGTCCAGTATGGATAGAAGTGCCCCGGCCCAGGTGGCGGCATGACGCAGCCGGCGCCCGAGGACACATCGCAGTTCTCCTCGGTGGCGGACATGTCTGTGACGAACTGGATCCGGGAATAACCGCGCCCCTGGCTGGTCGGCTGAGCCTGCGCGATCGCTCCGGGGAACCTGCTCGGAGAGCTCGACGTGGGCCAGCCGGCGCGGTACGGCGTACCGTCGTAGTCGAGATCGCCGATCGCGTCCGTGAAGACGTCGCATCCCGTAACGAGATTCGGCGCGGCCGTCCCTCCGTGAGTGTCGCCGAACGGATAGCACGGGCTGTCGTTCGGTTCCAGAGCCGGATCCTCCGTGCCGGTCTCGTATGGGCCGACGCAGTTCGTCCATTGCGTATCGGTGAAGCTCTCCTCGGTGAACTGCTTCGGGCCGGTGATCGTGGTGCAGGGCTCGAAGTGACCGATCTCGAACTCGCTGTTGATGTTGTAGGCACCGGGGCCCCACGGAACGATGTTGCCGGGCGCCGCGCTCGAGTACTCCGGTTGGAAGTTGAACGGCGTCCCTGAGCAGTCGACCGGGCTCGTGTTCATGAAGCCGTTGGCCGCCGAGGCGATCATGAATCCGGAGGTGTGGCTGGTCAGGTCATCCTCGGTCACCTCGAGCGCGTGACCATCTCCTCTGAGCCTGGCGTTGAAGATGTGGATCACGATCGTGTCGCCCGGGCTCATGAGCAGCGTGTCGCGATTCGGGGTCATGGTCGCCAGGTCGGACTCCTGGGGGCTGGGTGGACCGGTGGGAGTGCCGTGGTGCTGGATGAACGCGAAGTTCACTGGCTCGGTGCAGTCGTTGTTGCAGGACCCGGCGGCGTTGCACTCCAGACTGTCGATGGTCAGCGCCGAGCACCAGTGGGAGTTGTCGCAGCTGATGCTGTCGACGAGCGGCGCGAATCCAGGCGGGTGCTACTGGAGCTCCATGAACGCATTACCGCCGCCGGGACTGGTTGCACTCGGTGCGTTGGAGCCCGAAACCGGCGTGCAGGGCGTCAGCGGCGACGAGTTCGGGTCACATAGGTTCATCGAGAACCACGGGGCGAGCGAAAGCTCAAAGAAGTGCGTGATGTCGTTCCCGGGATGGCTGACCGTGGGTAGCTGCGCCGGGTCCCGGCCCAGACGCTCGACGAACGTGACGTCGGCCGCCGACCCGGGCGCGTTCGAGATATAGCGGACGGACGGCTCGTCGTGTCCGATGTACCAGCCGTTGTCATAGAACCGTTCGCCGTTCGCGCCCCGGATGTCGGCGCAGGCCGCGGTCGGACGCAGCTCCTTTTGGATGTGGCTGAAGCCGTTGCAGTCGATCTGACCGATCGGGCCTGGCGCCACGCCGGCGTGGGCGATAGCTGGGAAGGCACCGATGACCAGAACCGCCAGTGCCCACACGTACGCCCTCGGACGTTTCATGCTCGCTCCTCTCCCGGGCTGCTTGTTCTCCCACCCTCTCCGACGGCGGGGGCGCTGTCAACCCTCCGACCGCCGCTATCCTCGCGAACCGACATGTCGATCAGCACCAACCAGCTCAAGAGCGGCAACCACGTTGAGGTGGACGGCACCATCTACAAGGTGATCGAGTTCCAGCACGTGAACCCGGGCAAGGGCGCCGCCTTCGTCCGGACCAGGCTGCGCCGGGCCAGCGACGGCGCGGTCATCGACAAGACCTTCCGCGCCGGCGAGAAGCTGCGCGCGGTCCGCAGCGAGGCCCAGAAGATGCAGTTCCTCTATGCCGACGGCGACGGCGGCCACTTCATGAACACCGAGACCTACGACCAGATCGCCCTGCCCACCGAGGCGCTCAAGGACGCGCTGAAGTGGATCAAGACCGGCGACCAGGTGGACGTTCTGTTCATCGACGACAAGCCGAATGACGTTCAGGTGCCTGGTTCGGTGGACCTCGAGGTGACCGCGACCGAGCCCGGGCTGCGCGGCGACACCGCCTCGGGCGGGGGCACCAAGCCCGCCACGCTCGAGACCGGGGTCGTGGTCCAGGTTCCGCTGTTCATCTCCGAGGGCCAGACGATCCGCGTCGACACGCGCGAGGGGAGATACCTGTCGCGCGCGTAGCGCTAGCCGGCGAGCTCGTCTACGGCAAGCATTCAGTCCGGGCCGTTTTCTTGCGGCGCCCCCGGGACGTCAAGCGCCTGATCCTGGGGGGCAAGCCCGCCTATCACCAGGACTTGATGGCCGCGGCGCGGCAGGCCGGGGTTGAGCCGGAACTCGTCGACTGGCCGGCGTTTCGCCGCCTGAGCGGGCTGACCGACGAAGACAAGCACCAGGGCGCCTGCGTGTTCGCCGCGCCGCGGCGCGTGTTCGCCGAGCACGAGCTCGACCGCCTGGCCGACGGGCAGCTGGTGATCGCGCTCGACCAGATCTCCGACCCGCAGAACCTCGGCGCGGTCCTGCGCAGCGCGGCCTTCTTCGGCGCCGACGCGGTTCTGCTGCTCAAGAACCGCTCGGTCGAGCTGACGCCCAGGGTGGCGCGGATCGCCGTGGGTGGCGCCGAGTTCGTCGACGTATTCCAGGTCATCAACCTGGCGCGCAGCCTGGACACGTTGCGAGAGCTCGGTTACTGGGTGTACGGGCTCGACGAGCGCGGCGAGCGGACCTTGCGCGAGACCGAGTTCGACCCCCAGTGCGTGCTCGTCGTCGGCGCCGAGGGCCAGGGCCTGCGCCAGCGCACCCGCACGAAGTGCGACGCCCTGGTCCGGATCCCGGGCGGTCGGGAGGGCGTCGAGAGCTTGAACGCGGCCGTCGCCACGGCAATCGCGCTGGCCGAGATGGCCCTCGCTGGAGCGCCTGCCCGTGAGCAGTAGAGCGGCCATGGCGCTCGAGCGATGCGACCGACCGGCTCGGCGAGCGCGAGTCGGGCGATCGTCTCGGGGATCGCGCCAGCGCCGCCTGCAGAACTTTGGACTGACGATCCGCGCCGGGGCACGATTGCCGACAACTCCGCACTCGAGCTGACGGCGCGGACCAGAGCGGAGTTTGCCGTCACCGCCGCCGCCGACTCCGCATTCGCGCCGCGTGTGCGGCCGAGTGCGGGGTTATCGGCAATCCATTGCCCCCCGCTGCCGGCGGATCCGGCGTACTCCGCGCTGATCGCCCGCCAGCCGACGACGCCACTCTTCCGCGCTCGCCTGGCTCGCCTCCGTGAAATGAGGACACTCAAACGTGAGCGGTCCGCGCCATCAGGCGCGGCTAGTGGCCCGGCGGGTGCGGTTGGTGGGGAAGCGGGGCATCGTTCGGCGGCGGTAGCGTCGAACCGCCACGAAGGATGATCGGCCCGACCGGCACGGGGTTGCCGGATGGTTGGGGCGGAGGCGGGCGTGGGGCGATCGGCGGGTCCGGGATCGGGGGGAGTTCGAGCGCGGTGCCGTAGGCAGGTGGCGCGGGATTGGGCCGGCCGGCGGGATCGACCAGGTCGCCGAGGCCAGGGTCATCGTCGAGCCGCGGCACGCCGAGCGCCGGCATTCCCAGCAGCTGGATCGCGGTCTTCGGGATACTCACGTGCGAGCACCAGCGGCTGTCGATGCCGGATTTCACCGGGCCGCCGAACATCAGCAGCGGAACACGGGGGCCGAGCGCGAGTTGCACGTTGTCGGGCGTGTACTCCAGTGCGGGCGTCGTGACGTGGTCGTCGTATCTGCCCCAGTCGTCCCAGGTCAGCATGAACACCGTCTCCTCCCAGGCACCGCCCTGGGCCACCGCGTCGACCGATTGCCAGACCAGGTTCATTCCCTCGGTCACGTTCGCCGGCGGGTGCTCGTCGTAAGGACTGTTGTGCCAGAGGAAGACGAGTGCCGGGAGGTTGCCCGCCTTCGCGTCAGCTAGGAACTTTGAGGAGGCGACGACGTTCGGCGAGCCCTTGAGCTGCGCGTAGAAAGCCACCGGGTAGCCGTTCGAAGCAGAGTAGGCCCGCCATGCGACGCCGTGCGCGTCGGCCAGGCCCGGGAGTGAGGGCATGTCCCACAGCGGCGACCGAGCGGTTGACGGGTTCTTGAGCGTGGGGGACTGCCCGCCGACGATCAGAAGGTGGTTGGCCGTGGAGTTTGTTCCGAAGCCGGCGCAGTGGTTCTCGAAGAAGGCTCCGGTGAGGGCCAGGTAGAGGTAGTACGGGAGCACGGTGCGGGTGTCGAACTGGACGTGGACGCCTGTGGAAGCGCCGGTCAGCCATTCGAAGTAAGCGTGGCGGTCGTGCGGCGGGTCCTGGGCCGGCGGATTGGGCGAGATCGGCCAGTCGGCAGCGACGGCGCCGCCGTACGCCGCGAGGCCGCGGAAGTAGTTGTCGGTCGTGTGGTTCTCCTGGACCATGATCACGACCCGCTTGACCCGACCGGCCAGGTTGCTGGACACGCGCGAGACCCTATCGCACACATTAACTTCCCGCATACCCCTTGCAATTGGCGAGAGTGTGAGTTACCCTGCTCGGCAGCAAGGAGAAGAGCCATATGTTCACCTCGATCTCAACATATTTCGCCGCCGGCACCGATACGCGGGTCATGCTCGCGGTCGCGCGTCCCTGCGATCAGGGTTGGCTCCACGCGGACAGCACCCTCGCCCGGAGGTCGAAGCGCTAGCTCCTAGCGCATACGATCCGAACGCGAGGGCGACCAAACGGTCGCCTTTTTTGTTGCCCGAGTGACGCCGGCGAGTAACTGTCACACCACGTGCGTGGTGACACGCACGTGAACTGAAGTCACCCACCACGTACAACCTACGAGGAGGCCTCCGATGCGAGGACAACCGCAGGCTGCCAGCGCACGCCTGCCCGCAACCCTGCCTGGCCGGCGCTGGTCGACCTGGCTTGAACAGACCAGCGCGAGACGACGGCGCGCGCGCGAACAGCGGCTTGAGACGATCGAGCGGCTCGAGGCCGAGCAGCGGCGCGCCCGGCGAACCGGCGAGTACGCCCCCGACGTCCGCCGCCTATGGTGAGCTTGTCGCGGGCTCCGCCCTGATTTGGTCAGAGCTGGGGGTCACATGGCCCGGCCCTCGAGACGATCCACTCCTCTCGAGGGCCGGGTTCCCTGAGCCTGCGAAGCTGCCAAGCCAGCGCGCTGGCCGCGCCCGGTAGGCTCGACGGAGTGTCGCTGGCTTACCGGATCATGTACCGCGTCGGCTTCACGCCATGGGACACCGACCGGGTGCCGACAGAGCTGAGCCAGCTGGTCGAGGGCCCCGGGGCGCTACCGGCCGGCCGTGCACTCGATCTCGGCTGCGGCACCGGGACGCAGGCAGTCTATCTGGCGGGTCTCGGCTGGCGGGTGACGGCGATCGATGCGCTGACGCGCCCACTGAAGCGTGCCCGAGCCCGGGCAGATAGGGCCGGCGTGCGCGTCGATTGGATCCTCGGAGACGTGGCGCGACTCTGGGGGCTCGGAGTGGAACCGGGTTTCACGCTCGCCTTCGATCGCGGTTGCTTTCACGGTCTGGACGAGGCGCGGCGGGCCGCGTGTGCCGCCGCCATGACCGCGCTCGCCGCGCCGGGCGCGACGCTGCTGATGATGGCGTTCGCGCCGCATCGCATTCCGGCTGCACCGGCCGGCATCGAGGAGAGCGAGATCCTCGGCCGCTTCGGCGGTTGGCAGCTCATCTCGGCGCGGCCCGACACGGAGGACGAGATCACCGGTCCGTTGCGCAATGTCCCGCGAACCTGGTACCGGCTGGTGCGCGCCTGAGAAGCTGCTGCCATGCCGAGCGCTCCCGCTCTCACTCCCAGTCGTACGATCACGGCCCCGCCCCCGCCACCGATGCAGCTGGGGCTGGTGAGGCGGATCGCGGATGACCTGCGTCGCGAGCGGCGAGTGCGCCGGCGCGCTGTGCTGCCGCCCGGGAGCGTCGCCCCGAGCTGGTCGAACACGCGCAGGATCATCTCCGATCCGCTCACGCTCCTGCTCGAGCACGAGCGGCGGTACGGCCCCGTGTTCACCATCCGCCTCCTGCACGAGCCGATCGTGTGGGCGGTCGGGGCGGAGGTCAACCACCAGATCCTGGTCAGTGAGTTCAATGCCTTTCGGTGGCGGGAGGGGCGCTTCGCCGATCTGTGGCCGCTGCTCGGCGACGGCCTGCTGAACATCGACGGTGCCTATCACCGCGACTTCCGCATGCTGATGCTGCCCGCCTTCCACCGCGAGTACATCGAGGGGGTGGTGGCGACGATGATCGAGGAAGCGATCGCCGCCGCTCAAAGGCTCGAGCAGGGGCAGGAAGTGGAGATCTACCACTGGGTACGCGAGTTGGCGCTGCGGATCGCCCTGCGCGGCCTGCTTGGTTTGGACGTGACGGGCGGGCGGGAGCAGCCGCTGGCAAAGGCGTTCGAAGCCTCATTGGCCATCCATGGCGAGCCCATCCTCGTGCAGATGCTGCCGCTGCCACGATTGCCGCTGGCGCGGGCGATCGCCGCTCGCCGAGCGCTCGACGCGCTGGTATGGGCCGAGATCGAGGAGCGCCGGCGCCGGGGAGAACCGGGCCGTGGCGTGCTCGGCCTGCTCCTGGCCACCACCGACGACTCCGGATCGCCGCTGCCCACGGGCGTCGTCCGCGACCAGGCGGTCACGCTGCTGTTCGCGGGCCATGACACGACCACCACGACGTTCACGTTCCTGTTGTACGAGCTCGGCCGGGGGCGGGCGGCGCGGGAGGCGGTCGAGCAGGAACTCGAGGAGGTGATCGGGCGGCGCGTCCCCACCGCTGCCGAGCTCGATGGCCACGCGCTGCCGGTGCTCGAGCGCGCGCTCAAGGAGACGCTCCGCTGCTACCCCGCTGCCTGGGTGGGTCCGCGGCGTTCGATCCGCGACGTCACACTGGGCGGAGTCCACGTGCCGGCGGACATCGGCGTGCACTACTCCTCCTGGGCCACGCATCATCTCGGGTCGCTATATCCCGACCCGTTTCGCTTCGATCCCGACCGGTTCCTGCCTGAGCGCGAGGCGGCCCTGCCACGGGGCGCCTATATCCCGTTCGGCGGCGGCTCACGGATGTGCCTCGGCAAGCGCTTCGCCGAGTACGAGCTGCGCGCGCTGGCGGCGGTGCTCCTCACGCGGGTGCGCTTTGAGCTCTGCCCGGTTGAGCCGCCCCGGATCGTGACCACGCCCACGCTGGGGCCGAAGGGCGGACTGCGCTTCATGGTTCACGGCCGGTAGCGCGCGGCTGCCTGGCACGCTGCCGCGGGTCGCGTTGATCGCATTGCTCGTCGCGCTGATTTGTGCCGAGCGTCGAGTTCGCGTCTTCACTTGTCGCCTCGGAAGGCTAGAGTGCCGGGCTGGCCGCACGCGAAGGGTTGTGTTCAACGACGGAGGGAGGACAGAAGTGCGCGCTTTGTGCATCCGTATCTGGCGATCGCGCTGGACGCCGGTCGCGGGGGCTGTTGTCTTGGCCAGCATCGTTCCCATCGGATTGGCATCGGCCGCCCCCGGGCCGCGCCAGTCCGCTCGCCACAGCGGCGGTGAGTTCGGCTTCGGGCATCACGCGCAGTGGGTGTCGAGCTGGGCGGCGAGCCCGCAGACCGCCGTTCCGGGGACCCCGGACGCGACTGGCTTCAACAACCAGACTATTCGCAACATCGTCTTCACCAGCGTGAGCGGCAACTTCGTTCGCGTCCGCTTCACCAACACGTTCGGGGATCAGACGCTCCAGATTGGTGGCGCCTCGATCGCCGTGGCCGGTTCAGGCGCGGCCGCCACAGGCCGGAACGTCCCGCTCACGTTCGGCGGACAGCCGTCGGTCCAGATCCCCATTGGTGCGGAGGCGTTGAGCGACCCAGTCCGTCTGCACGTGCCGGCGCTCCAGGATCTCGCGGTGAGCGTGTACCTGCCGACCGCCACCGGGTCGGCCACCCTGCACTCGCTTGGCCAGCAGAACACCTACGTTGCCTCCGGAGACCACACGGGCGACAACAGCGGGAGCGCCTACAGCAACCTCGACAACTCGTGGTACTTCATCGACGCAGTCGACGTGCTCCCGCAGCCGCAGGTTCGCGGAACGCTGGTGGCATTCGGAGACTCGATCACCGACGGGTTCAATTCGACGGTCAACGCGAACACTCGGTGGCCGAATGACCTCGCGCGGCGGCTCGATTCACGTCGCGACACTCTGGCCGTAGCGGACGAGGGGATCAGCGGCGACCGCGTCCTGACCTCCGACCTCTGCTGCGGGGTGAACGCGCTCGCTCGCCTTGATCGCGACGTGCTCACGCGGGCCGGCGCCAGGGAGGTCATTCTGCTGATGGGCATCAACGACATCGGCTTCAGCGTCACGCAGCCCAACCCGGTGACCAATCCGCTCACCGACGTGTCGGCGGCCCAGATCATCGCGGGCTACCAGCAGATCATCGCCCAGACCCATGAGGCGGGGTTGAAGATCTTCGGCGGCACGTTGACTCCGTTCAAGGGAGCCGGCTACTACTCCGACGCCGGCGAGGCGAAGCGCGAGGCCGTCAACCAGTGGATCCGGACCAGCGGCGCGTTCGACGGCGTGATCGACTTCGACGCGGTGGTACAGGATCCGAGCGACCCGCTGATGATGAATCCGCAGTACGACAGCGGCGACCACCTGCACCCCAACGATGCGGGCTATCAAGCCATGGCCAACGCGATCCCGCTGAGGCTGCTCCTCGACCTCAATCGATAGCTCAACCACGCCACTGTGAGTCGGCCCGCGGGCACCACCCGCGGGCCGGCCTCGTGGTGCGCAGAAAGTTGACGCTGGGCAAATAGAAGGTGCGGCGGTTGCGCCCGGGCGCGGTCGTCGCCGGCGCCCCGGGTCGGTGCCGCCGGGTCGGTGCCGCCGGGTCAGCGCCGCCGGGGCAGCGCCGCCGGGTCAGCGCCGCCGGGTCAGCGCCGCTGGGTCAGCGTGGCCGGGTCAGCGTGGCCGGGTCAGCGCCGCCAGCCGCCCCGCGGTCAGCGTCGCCGGCGCCCCCCGGGCCAGTACCGCCGGCGCCGGGGGTGGCCAGTACCGCCGGCGCCCGGGGTCACCCTGTACAACGTTGAAAAGCCCGCGCGTGCAGCGGGCTTCTTTCACATAAGCATTCTCCCCATGCTTATGTCGCCAAGGCGGGTAGCGGCAGCGGAGGTTTTCTGCGTTATGCAGGTTGGCGGCCGGCCCACGCAAGGCCCGCAGGGGCCGCCGACGACCGGCCACCACCTTCTATGGTGCAGAGACGACCCGCATGAAGAGATTGGAGCAGACATGCAGAAGCGCAAGCTCGGCTCGCTCGAGGTTTCCGCGCTCGGGCTCGGGTGCATGGGAATGTCGGCCTTCTACGGCTCGGCTGACGAGCAGGAGGCGATCGCCACCATCCACCGCGCGCTCGAGCTAGGGATCAACTTCCTCGACACGGCTCAGCTCTACGGACCGCTGACCAACGAGGAGCTGGTTGGCCGCGCGATCAAGGGCCGACGTGACCAGTATGTGATCGCGACTAAGTTCGCCCGGCGCGTCGACAAAGCCACCCCCGGCGACATATCGACTGTGGGACCGGTCGACGGGTCCGCCGAGCACGTAAGAGGCTCGATCGACGGCTCGCTCGCTCGCCTGGGCACCGATCACGTCGACCTCTACTACCAGCACCGCGTTGACCCGAAGGTCCCGATCGAGGAGACGGTTGGAGCGATGGCGGAGCTCGTGGAGCAGGGCAAGGTACGCCATATCGGGCTGAGCGAGGCGGCGCCCGAGACAATCCGCCGGGCCCACGCGGTTCATCCGGTCGCCGCGCTGCAGACCGAGTACTCGCTGTGGACGCGGGATCCGGAGCAAAATGGGGTACTCGACGCGTGCCGCGAGCTGGGCATCGCTTTCGTGGCCTACTCACCCCTGGGTCGCGGCTTCCT
>JAFAZZ010000534.1 GCA_019239375.1 Solirubrobacterales bacterium
GCTTAACTCGACACTCGCCGCTCTCCCGGCGCCGAATGCACATTCGGCCACCCCTGGCGTGGCTATCACCCCACTCGAGCCACCGCACCGGCCGAGTGTCCACTTATGCCCCTGCCTCAACCCAGACGGAGGTTATGCGCGCAGTCGACTGCCACAGCACGCCCGTCGTCGCGCGACACCCAAGCCGGGGTCTTCAACGGGTCAGTCCGGAGCTGCCCGACGAACGGCCCCGCGAATCGACGTTCAGACGATCGCGGCCGCGCCGACGCGCGCGTACAGCGGATAGCGCTCGGCGATCGCCGCCGCGCGCTCGGTCAGATCCGCCCGCCGCTCCTCGAAGTCCTCGTGCCCGAGCGCCTCGGCGATGATCATCCCGACCTCGACGAAGTCCTCGAGCTGAAGGCCGCGCGTGGCGAGCGCCGGCGTGCCGATCCGCAGCCCGCTCGACACAGCCGGCGGACGGGGGTCGAACGGCACGGCGTTCCGGTTGACCGTGATCCCGACCGAGGCCAGCCGGTCCTCGGCCTGCTGGCCATCCAGCGACGACTCGCGCAGGTCGCAGAGCACCAGGTGAACGTCGGTGCCGCCCGTCAAGACGCTGACCCCCTGACCCGGCCGCAGCAGCTCGGCCGCGACCGCGCGGGCGCCCTCTACCGTCCGCTCCTGGCGCTCACGGAACGCCTCGGATTGCGCGATCCGCAGCGCCACCGCCTTGCCGGCGATGACGTGCTCGAGCGGGCCGCCCTGCTGGCCCGGGAACACCGCCGAATCGATCAGCTTGGCGAACTCGTCGCGGCACAGGATCATTCCGCCCCGGCCGCCGCCGATCGTCTTGTGGATGGTGGTGGTCACGACGTCCGCGTAAGGCACCGGGCTGGGATGCAGACCGGCGGCGACGAGGCCTGCGAAGTGCGCCATGTCGACGACCAGGTGGGCGCCGATTTCGTCGGCGATGGCTCGGAAGCGCTCGAAGTCCAGGAACCGCGGGTAGGCCGACCAGCCGGCCAGGATCAGCTTGGGCCTGCGCTGGAGCGCGATCCGCTCGACCTCGTCCATGTCGATCCGGCCCGTCTCCCGATCCACGTGGTACGGGGCGATGTCGTACAGCCGGCCCGACACGTTGATCCGCATCCCGTGCGTGAGATGGCCGCCGTGCGAGAGCTCGAGCCCCATCACCGTGTCACCAGGCTCGAGCAGCGCGTGGTAGACGGCGACGTTCGCCTGCGCGCCCGAGTGCGGCTGTACGTTGGCGTGCTCGGCCCCAAACAGCTCCAGCGCGCGCTTGATGGCCAGCCGCTCGGCCACGTCCACGTGCTCGCAACCGCCGTAGTAGCGCTTGCCCGGATAGCCCTCGGCGTACTTGTTCGTGAGCACCGAACCCTGGCACTCCAGAACGGCCATCGGGACGAAGTTCTCCGAGGCGATCATCTCGAGCGTGCGCTGCTGGCGCTCGAGCTCCAGCATCAGCACCTCGGCGATCTCCGGGTCGACCTCGGACAGGGGCCGGTTGAAGAAATCGGGCGGCAGATCGGCGGCGCTCACGGCGCTAGGACCATAGCAATGGCGGCAGTCCGCGTCGTTGCCGTTCCGCGACCGTTCCGGGCCGCCGGGAAGGGGTGCGCCGGAGCCCGCCACCACGATCCGGTCGGGCTCACACGCGTTGGGCCGCCACCACCGCCAGGTCCCCGTCCTGCCATGTCACCGCAGGCGAGAGACCGGCATCCACCAGCCATCCCAGCTGGTCGGCGAGCGGGCTGGGCCGGTCGTAGCCGGGGGTGAGTGGGGTGCTCGCCGCCGCCGGATCGTCCGGCACCACCACGTCGCCCATCACGAATAAACCGCCCGGGACGAGCACATCGCGCACCCGCGCGAACAGCTCGGCCTTCCCCTGCCCGTCGAGGTGGTGCACGCACAGCGCGCTCGTGACCAGGTCGAACGGACCTTCGGGAAGCGGCTCCTCGATCCGGCCGGCGCACAGTTTCACCCGCTCTGGCGGCAGCGCAGAGCGCGCTGCGGCGAGCATTTGCGCGTTTTCGTCGATGCCAATCAGCGACGCATCGGGATGCCGTGCCAGCACGCGCCGCGCAGTCTCCCCGGTTCCCGTCCCGAGGTCCAAGATCCGGCCCAAGCCGTGTCCGGTCGCCCGCGCCACCTCGTCCTGCAACACGTCGTAAGCCGCCACATCGGTCCGGATGTCCTGCGTGTAGGTGCTCGCGTCGAAGTGGTACGGCCAGTGAAGCGCCTCGGTCAGTTCACGCTCGCCGACCGCGCCGGCGCGGACGAGCGACCACTCACCTTCCTCCTCGTAGCGGCGCAGGTCGATCACGGTGGATGGAGTCCCGGGCAGCACGCCGCCGTCGATGACCAGGTCCACGGCGGCTCGGAGCAGCGGCGGAACGTCCTCGAGGCGGCGGGGATCGGGGCCACCGGCCCGGTTGGCGCTCGACTGCAGCACCGGCCGCGGGACGCCCGCCAGCAGCGGCAATGACACCACCCTTACCCCGAGGGTTGAAACGTCATCTCCGCAGGCCAGGGCGAATCGCCCCGCCGGATTGGGCACCAGCACGCTCACCGCACCCGGCATCACCCGGCTCATCGCGTGGCGCGTCCGGTCGCCGAGTTCGGGTAGCGCCGCGAGCGCGTCGCCAAGTCCGAAGAACATCACCGCCGAGGGTTTGTCCCGGCTTCTGCGCTTCAACAGGTACAGCCGCTCGACGGCGAACCGATTCTCGGGGTCACAGGCCAGGCCGTAAACGGTGTCGGCCGGGAACAGGACCAGCCCGCCGGCGCCGATACACGTCTCGAAGGCTTCGCTGCCGGTCAATGTCGCGCTACCACGACCCGTTCGTGGCCGGCCAGGTCGCGCACCACCTCCACCGAGCCGGCGATCATCGCGGCCACAGCGGGCGCTTGACCGGCCCCAACCTCGAGGGCAACCAGCGAAATGCCATCGACCGCGGTGATGAGCCGCCGGATGATGTCCAACCCGTCCGGCCCCGCGAAAAGCGCCGTCGTCGGTTCATACCGCGCCACCTCTGGAGGGAGCTCCGAACCAGTGGCCACGTACGGAAGATTGGCCAGCACCGCGTCGAACCGCCGATCCAATCCGTCCAGCAGGTCCGCGCGCAGGAACTCGACACGCGAACCCAGCCGCGTTCCGTTTGCACGGGCCACGGCCAACGCTCCGGGATCCACATCGGTGCCGACCACCACCAGGTCGGGGCGCTCGTCCGCCAGCGCCAGCGCCACCGCGCCGCTTCCCGTCCCGACATCGACGACGGAGGCGCCAAAAGGCAACGTCAGCCCCACCTCGACCAGCAGCTCCGTCTCCGGCCGCGGGATCAGGACCCGCCGATCCACGTTCAGCGTGATCCGCCGGAACGGCTTTCGCGCGATGATGTAGGCGACCGGCTCGCGCGCTTTACGCCGCGCCACCAGCGCGTCAAACCGAATCAGGACGGACGGGTCGAGTGGCAGCCGCGCGTCGAGGACGAGCCGCTCCCGCCCCACCCCCAACGCGTGAGCCATGAGCAGCTCAGCATCGAGCCGTGGCGTGTCGCACCTGGCGAGGGCGAGCAGGGCCGTGGCGTCACGCAGAGCCCCGGCGACCGTTGGCCCGGCCGCGGCCAGCGCTGCCTCAGGCAACCGAAGCCTTCTCCTCCAACCGACGCCGCTTCTCCTCATCCTGCAGCGCCGCCGTCAGGTCGTCGAGCTCGCCCATCAGGATCGCGTCGAGGGTGTGCAGGCGCATCCCGATCCGGTGGTCGGTGACGCGGCGTTCCGGGAAGTTGTAGGTGCGGATCTTCTCCGCTCGCTCGCCCGTGCCCACTTGCGCGGCACGCGAGGCCGCCACCGCCGCCCGCTGTTCGGCCAGCGCGCGCTCGTAGAGCCGAGCCCGCAGGACCCGCATAGCCCGTTCCCGGTTTTGCAGCTGTGACTTCTCGTCCTGCATGGAGACCACGATCCCGGATGGCCTGTGGGTGATCCGGACCGCGGAGTCGGTGGTGTTGACCGACTGGCCTCCCGGGCCGGAGCTCCGGTAGACGTCTATCTGTAGCTCGCCGGGATCGATCTCGACCTCCACGTCCTCGGCCTCGGGCAGCACGGCCACGGTGGCGGTCGACGTGTGGATCCGGCCCTGAGACTCGGTTTCAGGAACGCGCTGCACGCGATGGGTGCCGCCCTCGAACTTGAACACGGAGTACGCGCCATCCCCCTTGACGGCGAACGTGTACGTCCCCTCCCCGATCGACAGCGGCTCGACCTGGAACCCGCGCCGGTCGGCGTAGCGGGTGAGCATGCGGTACAGGTCTCCGGCCCATAGCGCCGCCTCGTCGCCGCCCGCGCCCGGGCGGATCTCGACGATCACGTTCTTGTCGTCGTTCGGATCGCGCTCGACCATGGCCAGCCGGATCTGATCCTCCAGCTCGGCCATCCGCGCGCGGGAGGAGTCGAGCATCGCGCGCAGCTCGGGATCGTCGCCATCCTCGTCGAGCAGCTCCCGCGCGCCCTCGGCGTCATCCGCCGCCCGCCGGTACTCGGAGGCCAGTCGAGCCGCCGGCTCGAGCTCGCGGTACGCGCGGCTGGCCGCGGCGAAGTGCTGCCGATCGCCGATCACCGCAGGATCGGACAGCTCCTCTTGAAGCTCGCTGAAGCGGGCCTCGATCTGTGACACCAGCTCGTAGATCACGCCGTGCCGAGTTTAGGCCGAGTCCCGGCCCGCGCTCCAGCACGGGCATCCCGATGTGGCTAGGCCACCACCTCGAGCCCGACCAAATCCGCGGCCGAGACTCCGGAGCCCTCCTGCCGCGCCAGCACTGCCTTCAGGGCGGCGATGGACACCGCCAGCTGGTTGAGGTCGGGGTCGCGGGTGGTCAGGCGCTGGAGCTGCAGCCCCGGGTACATGACCGCCCGCACCCATCCCCGCCGGCGGTTGCGCCCCGCCCACTTGATGACCTCGAAGGACAGGCCGGCGATCAGCGGCACGCCGACGATCCGCGTGAGCACCAGGATCCACCACGCCGGGAGGCCGATCGGCGCGAACACGAAGATGGCCATGATCATCACGATCAGCAGGAAGCTCGTCCCGCAGCGCGGGTGCAGTCGGGAGTACAACGCCGCGCGCGCTGGCGTGAGCTCATCCGAGGCCTCGTAGCAGGAGATCACCTTGTGCTCGGCCCCGTGGTACTCGAACACCCGGCGCAGGTCGTGCACGCGCGAGAGCAGGAGCAGGTAACCCAGGAAGATCGCTGTCCGCACCACGCCCTCGACCGCCCAGAACGCCACCGAGGAGCCGAGCTGGTGCTTGATCAGGCTGGTCAGGCCGACCGGCACCACGAAGAACAGCCCGATCGCGAACAGCGTCGCGACCACCACCGTTCCCGCCCAGGCGCCGCTGGAGATCTCCTGGTCCTCCTCGGGGAGCTGCGCATTGGCCGAAAGCCCGAGCGCGCGCATCCCGATGGCCAGCGACTCGACCAGCGCCACCACGCCACGGATCACGGGCCAGCGGTAGACCCGCCGGCGCTTGACCCAGGATTCCAGCGGGAACGCCTGAACGTCGATCTGGCCCTGTTCGGCATCCTCGGCCGGCGGCTTGCGCACCGCCAGGGCCCAGGTGTTGACGCCGCGCATCATCACGCCCTCGAGCACAGCCTGACCGCCCACGGGCGCATCGCGCGAGGCGGTCAGGCGCCCCTCCTCGACCGCCGCGCACATCCGCCGGCTCCGAGCTACACGCCCGTGGTGCCTGCGCTGGCCCGCGCTGCACGCCGGCCTTTGGCAACCCGGCGCTGGAAGCGCTCGACGCGTCCGCCCGTGTCGACCAGCTTCTGCCGGCCCGTGTAGAAGGGATGGCAGGCAGAGCAGATCTCGACGTGAATCTCGGGCTTCGTCGAGCGGGTCATGAACTCGTTGCCGCACGTGCAGCGGACGTGGGCATCGACATACTCGGGATGTACACCGGTCTTCATCGTGTAATCCAGTGTAGCGGCCGCCAACTTATGTCCCGCCGGACGCCGGGCACGGAACCGTCAGCGTGTTGTTCGCGAAGTCGTACTCGTCGACGGTGTGCGAGCGATCGACCGTGACGGTCAGGACGGCACCCGGGCGGCACGCCGGCGCGACGAACCGGTGGCGCGCTGTCGACCGGGCTCCGACGGAGGCGATCGTCGCCGCCTGGTGCGGGCCCGCGCCGGCCAAGTCCACTTCAACGGGGCCGGCGCCCGACTGGCCACGGTTGCCGATCACCGCCACATACGCGTCCTGCCCTGAGGCCAGCCGGCTGACCGTCAGCGAGCGCACCAGCAGGTCGCTGCGCAGTTCGGGCTGCCAGCAGGTGGGGCTTGACTGCACCGCGCCGCCGAGCTGATGCCCGTGCGCGTCGATCCACCGGAAGCTGACCCGGAAGCGATATCTGGCGGGGGCGCCGAGATCAACGACCGGGTGGTTGACGACCCACACGTCGCCCGGGCGTTGGCCGAGCGTCGAGTCTTGCGGCAATATCCAGTCGCCCAAGAGCCGGCCGCGCACGAGCCGGAACGCACCGCCCGGCTTCGTCTGGCGCATCAGGTCGAAGCGCATCTGCATCTTGGCCGTCCCGGTCAGCGGACGCATCACCGCCTGGATCGACACCCCCCGCGCCGGCGGGTCGAGCGCCTTCTGGCAGATGAACGAACGCAGCTGGTCACGCGGTGGCGCGGACGACGCCGCCGACGCCGAGGCCGGGCAAAGGGCCGCGATCGCGCCCGCCGCGATCAGGTACCGGATCCGAGGCACGCCAACACGAACAAGCGGCGCCCGGAAAAGTTCCGACCCCGGAATTCGGCGGTGAGGCCACGTATTTGTCAGCCCCATCGCCAAACTCCGGCGGCGCACTCCTACGTCACCGTGTACAGCGGACCGTCGCCGCCTTCCGGTGGCGTCAGCCGGCCGCCCTTGGCGGTGATCGCTCCGCACTGCACGCAGTTGGTGTAGTTGACGATCACGTCCACCGGGCCGCTGGCGGGCGCGTCGTCGGGGATCTCGTAGACGCCGGCAGGGCACATCCATCGCCAGGTCTCGGCGATCTCCCGGGGCACGTTGTTTCGCACGCGGATGTGGTTCGGGGCGTCGTCGCGGGTCGCGTTGCCCGATACGTAAACCGAGGAGAGCTTGTCGAAGATGTACTTGCCGTCGGGCTTTGGGTAGAGCTGGCGCTTTCCGTCGACCGTCATCGGCGAGTCGGCGTCCAGGTGGTTGGGCCAGCGCCCCCCGGGGAAACGACCGCGCGTCACGACCATGGCGTTGGTGATGGCCCCGCCGACGAAGAACCCGCGGCCGAACGGCTGCTTCATGTTGCGCGACTGGTAGAGCTCATTGCCGATGACCGAATGCTCGACCTGCCGGTCGTAGGCCGAGAAGTCTCTCCCACCGCTGGCGAGCGCCGCGAAGATCGTTTCCGCAGCCATGATCCCCGAGTGGATCGCATAGTGGATCCCCTTCAGGATGGGCACGTTGACCATGCCGGCGCTGTCACCGCACATGAGCAAGCCGGGCGCCGAGGGCTTGGGCATGGCCCAGTAGCCGCCCTCGGGGATGGCCTTCGCGCCCCACGCCACGCGCTTGCCGCCCTCCAGAATCCCTCGCACCAGCTTGGAGGTCTTGAACAGCTGCAGGAGATCGTGAGGTGAGACGGTGGCGTCCGTGTAGTCGAGGCCGACCACGAACCCGATCGACACCCGGTCGGAGCCCATCGGGTAGATCCACGACCCCCCGAACTCGTGCCACTTCGACCCGTAGCGCAGCGGCCACCCCAGCGTGTGGATCACGCGGTCGAGTGGCTTGGCAACCTGCCACACCTCCTTGACACCGAGTGCCCATACCTGCGGCTCGCGGTTCTCGGCCAGGGCGAACTCGCGGATCGCCGCACCGGTGAGATGCCCCCAGGTTCCCTCGGCCAAGACCGTCGCCTGAGCGGTCACGTCCGATCCGGGCTCGAAGTTCCCGAGCGCCTCACCGTCCTTGCCGCGACCTTTATCGCCGGAACGGATCCCGCGCACCACCCCGTCGCTCACTAGGAGCTGGTGGGCGCTGGTCTCGGTCAGGATGTACGCCCCGGCCTCCTCCGCCTTGGCGGCCAGCCACCGCGAGAGCTCGGCCACCGAGACCATGTGGTTTCCGTGATTGCGAAACGGTGGCGGCGTCGGCTTGAGCGGCAGCTTGGCCTTTGGCGAGAGCATCCAGTAGACGCTGTCCTTGTCCACCGTCCCGTGTGTCGGCCACTCCGACTCCGGCATGTCTCCGAACAGCGCCTTCAAGCCGGACGGGCGCATCATCGCGCCCGACAGGTTGTGCGCCCCGCACGCCTTGCCCTCCTCGATGACCGCCACCGGCACCTCCCCGAGGCGCTCCATCAATGCCGGCTCGCCCTCGAGCAGTTGCAACAGGCGCACCGCGCAGGACAGCCCGGCCGGCCCGCCGCCCACGATCACCACGCCGACATCGATCCGCTCCTCCTCGGGATCGAGCTCGCGCTTGATGAACTCGCCCACCGAGTCGACCGGGGGTGGAAACTCGATCGGCGCCACCGGGCCGCGCCCGTTCATCGAGCCCACGCTCACCACCACCACCGGCTCGCGCGTACGGCCACCCGGCTCAGCTCGCCTTCTTCGCCTTGATGGCCTCGGTCAGCTTGGGCAGGATCTTGTTCAAGTCGCCCACGATCCCCAGATCCGAGAACTCGAAGATCGGCGCGCCCGCATCCTTGTTGATGGCCACGATGTTCTCCGAGGACTGCATCCCGACCTTGTGCTGGATGGCCCCAGAGATCCCGGCCGCCAAGTACAGCTTGGGTGCCACGGTCTTGCCCGTCTGGCCGATCTGGGCCGCGTAGGGATACCAGCCGGCATCGACCACCGCGCGGGTCGCCGCCACCGCCGAGCTCCCACCGAAGGCGGCGGCCAGGTCCTGGGCGAGCTTGAAATTCTCCGCGTTGCCCAGCCCGCGACCGCCGGCGACCAGGATGTCGGCGCCCTCGATGTCCACGTCGGCGCCGCGCTGCTCACCGCGCTGGACCATCTCTGCCTGCGTCGACCAGGGCGAGTACTCGACATCCACATCGACCACCTCGGCCGGTCCGCCGTTCACCGCCCGCGCCTCGAACGCATTGATCCGCCCGATGATGATCCCCAGATCGCCCTGGTAGCGCGACACCGAGATCTGCGAGTCCTGCAGGATCGGCCGCTCGGCGACCAATCTGCCGTCCTCGGCACGCACCGAGATCACCTCCATCGTGACCCCCGCGTGCTTGCGCGCGGCTAGTCCAGCGCCGATCTCGAACCCGAGCAGCCCGCCGCCGAACAGGGCATAGGCATGCCCGTGCTCGTCGATCACCTTGGCCATGACATCGACCACCGGTTGGGCCAGGCCCTCCGGGCCGCGCGCCCGGAACACCTTCCTCGCGCCGTAGGCGCCCAGCGACCGACAGAGATCGTCGCTCAGATCCTCGCCGCCCACCACCACCGCGTGACACTCCCCGCCGATCTCCGAAGCACGCGCTGCACCCTCGGACACCGCGCCGAGCGAATTCTTGTTCAACTCGCCCTCGTAGTGCAGGACGTATGTGAGAACGTCGGCCATCAGTGGTCTCCTTCGTGCGTGCGGTCGGACACTAGATCAGCTTCCTTTCCTCGAGCCACGCCACGATCTGCTCGACGGTCTCGTTGGTGTCCTCGTCCTCGATGATCCGGCCGGGCGGCTTGGCCTCCGGCGCATGGAAGTCCCCGCACTGAACGCGCGAGCCCTCCTGGCCAACCAGGCCTCCGTCGATCCCGACATCCCCCGCCGCCACCTTCTCCAAGGGCTTCTTGCGCGCGCCCATGATCGCCTTCAACGACGGATAGCGCGGCTCGTTGATCGCATCGCCCACCGAGATCACCGCCGGCATCCTCACCTGCACGGTGTCGTAGCCGTACTCGGCCTGCCGCTCGCAGCGCAGAGCACCATCCGACACATCCATCTTGATCACTTGGGTGAGCGACGGCATCCTCAGGTGGTCCGCCACCACCGCGCCGATCGTGTAGCACTCCCCGTCGTCTGACTGCTGGCCGAGCAGCACCAGATCCGGTGACTCCTTTTCCACCGCCTTGGCCAGCGCGTACCCCGTGGCGGCCACATCCGAGCCGGCCAGCGCGTCATCGCTCAAGTGCACGGACCGGTCCGCCCCCAGCGACACCGCCTTGTGCAGAGCGCGCACGGCCGACTCTGGCCCCATCGTCACGGCCACGATCTCGTCCACCTCGACCGCGCCGCCTTCGCGAATCTGCATCGCCGCCTCGATGGCGTGCGTGTCATACGGGTTCAGATTCTTCTCGCCTGACCGATCCAGGCGGCGCGTCGAGGAATCGATGCGCTTCTCCACGGCGGCGTCAGGAACCTCTTTAACGAGGACGCAGATCTTCAAGGGAGGCCTCCTAGCAGTTCGAGACGGTGTCGCATTTTACCCCGTTGACTGACGCGTCAATCGGTCGGGTGGAAGGGGTCAGGAGCGCACCGCGCCGCGGATGAAGTCGACCGCTTCCTGCGTGGACGCGCCCGGGGTGAACACCTCCGCCACCCCCAACTCCTTGAGCTCCTTGACGTCGTCAGCGGGAATCGTCCCGCCCAGCGTGACGACAACGTCCTCGACGCCCTGTTCCTTGAGCAGCGCGAGCACCCGCGGCACCAGCGTCATGTGCGCGCCCGAGAGAATCGACAGCCCGACCGCGTCGGCATCCTCCTGGATCACGGTCTCGACAATCTGCTCCGGCGTCTGGTGCAGCCCGGTGTAAATGACTTCCATCCCAGCGTCGCGCAGCGCGCGAGCGATGATCTTGGCGCCGCGGTCGTGGCCGTCCAGCCCGGGCTTGGCGACGACCACACGGATCTTCTTCTCGCTGACTGCGGGCATATAAGCGCGTCGGGATTCTAAGGGTCCGTATGAAAATAATCTCGGCTCTGGATGCGGCCTGGATGACTTCGCGGATGCGGCACCGGCGCGTGCGCACCGTAGCGCTGCTACTAACGCGCACGCGCCGGCACCGCCCCGCTCGCCCCCAGACCACCCCGGCACCGATCCTATTTCCCTACGGGCCCTAAAAGCGCTCAGAAGACGGGCGCTTCGCGGTAGCTCCCGAACACCGTTTGGAGCGCGCTCACGATCTCGCCCTCGGTCGCCTCCGCGCGCGCCGCGTCGAGCAGGGGCGCCATCAGGTTGTGGCTCTCCTCGTGCGCCGCCTCGACGAGGCCCTCGAGCGTGCGCGCCAGCGCGCCGGCGTCGCGCCGGTCCCTGAGCGACTGCACCCGGCGCACCTGCTCGACCTCGAACGCGGGGTCGATGCGCAGGATGTCGGTATCGGCATCGCCGCCCTCGGTGAAGGCATTGATCCCGACCAGCTTACGCACGCCGGACTCGACCTCCTGCTGGTAGCGAAATGCCGCGTCGGCGATCTCGCGCTGGGGAAAGCCCTGCTTGACCGCCTGCACCATGCCGCCTAGACCGTCGATCTTGGCAAAGTACTCTTGCGCCGCCTCCTCCATCCGATCGGTGAGCGCTTCCACGAAGTACGAGCCGCCGAGCGGATCGATGGTGTTGGCCGCGCCGGTCTCCTCGGCGATGATCTGCTGGGTGCGCAGGGCGAGCCGAACCGCCTCCTCGGTGGGGAGCGCGAGCGCTTCATCGAACGAGTTGGTGTGCAGCGATTGGGTGCCGCCCAACACGCCGGCGAGCGCCTCGATCGCCGTGCGCACGATGTTGTTGAGCGGCTGCTGAGCGGTCAGGGACACCCCTGCGGTCTGGGTGTGAAAGCGCATCCGCCACGACTCGGGCTTGCGCGCGCCGAACGTGTCACGCATTTCGCGCGCCCAGATCCGGCGCGCCGCCCGGTACTTGGCGATCTCCTCGAAGAAGTCGATGTGCGCGTTGAAGAAGAAGCTCAGCCGCGGCGCGAAGTCGTCCACGTCGAGGCCGCGCTCCACCGCCTGCTCGACGTAGGTCAAGCCGTCCTTGAGCGTGAACGCGAGCTCCTGGGCTGCGGTCGAGCCCGCTTCCCGGATGTGGTAGCCGCTGATCGAGACCGGGTGCCACCGGGGCATGTGCTCAGAGCACCACTCGATCATGTCGCCCACCAGCCGCATGGCCGGATCGACGGGGAAGCACCACTCCTTCTGGGCGATGTACTCCTTGAGGATGTCGGTCTGGATCGTCCCGCCCAGTCGCTCGGGGGGAATGCCCTGCCGCTCGGCCGCCACTACGTAGAAGGCGAGCATGATCGCGGCGGGGGCGTTGATCGTCATGGACACCGTCACCTCGTCGAGCGGAATGTCCGAGAAGAGCGCCTCCATGTCCTCGAGCGAGTCGACCGCCACCCCTTCCCGGCCGACCTCCCCCAGCGAGCGGGGGTGATCGGAATCCAGCCCCATCAGCGAGGGCATGTCGAAGGCGGTGGACAGACCGGTCTGCCCGTGCGCGAGCAGGTAGCGAAAGCGCCGGTTGGTCTCGGCCGCCGTGCCGAACCCGGCGAACTGGCGCATCGTCCATAGCCGCCCCCGGTACATCGAGCCGTACACGCCGCGCGTGAACGGGAACTCTCCTGGGAATCCGATCGCCGCGTCCGGATCGGCGGACAAATCGGCGTCCGTATACAACGCCTTGACCGGTTCCCCGGAAATCGTGGAGAACGGTGCGTTCCGCTCAGTCGTACGCCCGAAGGTCTCGCGCTCCCAACGATCGAGATCTGCGGGACTGCGGTCGGTCGTGGCCACGGTGCGGCAAAGTCTACGGCCGCGGAGCCGAACTCACCTGAGCTTGGCCACGAGGCTGCGCCGCCGGCGGCCACGCGCGGCGAGCGCCGCCGAACCGACGCCGCCCGCCGCCGCCGCGCCGATCAGCCCCGCGGCGGCCTTGAGCCGACGCCCGAGGCGGTCGAATCGGAGCACCTCCCAGCGCTCGGCGCGAGCCACTTTGACCAAGCTCGAGTCGGGATTGACCGCGACCGGATGGCCGACCATCCATAGCAGCGGCAGGTCCGAGGCGGAGTCGGAGTAGGCGTAGGAAGCGGCCAGGTCGAGCCCGTCGCGAGCGGCCAGCTGCTCGATCGCCCGAGCCTTGTCGCGCCCGTAGATGAACAGCCCGCTCGGGCGACCGGTGTACACGCCGTCGCGCACCTCGGAGAACCGTGAGCCGACCGCCCCGTCGAAAGCCAGCACGCGCGCCAGGATCTCCGCCAGGTCCTGCGAGGCGGCGGTCACGATGTAAACGCGCCGGCCGGCGTCCTGGTGCTCGTGGGCGAGCGCGAGCACCTGGGGGTAGATCCGGGGCAGGACGCCGGCCAGGACATCGGCACCGAGGCGCTCCATGTCCCGCACCCGGGTGCCGGCGAGCGAGGCCGAGATCCGATCGCGTAAGTCGTGCGAAGCGTCATCGCTGGCTCCGCGCAGGCGGAACATCAGGTTGGCCCAGCCGTCGGCGATCAGCTGCCGGCGGCTGAGCAAACCGGCCCGGTATGCGGCACGTCCGAACTGGAAGGCTGAAGAGCCCTCCATCAACGTGCGGTCGAGGTCGAAAAACGCGGCTGGCGTGCCCTCAGCGCTAGCCGCCATTGACCTCGACGATCACCGCGTCGCCCTGGCCGCCGCCCGAGCAGATCGCGGCGCAGCCCAGACCGCCGCCGCGGCGACGTAGCTCGAGCACCAGCGCGCCGAGGATCCGGGCGCCCGAGGCGCCAATCGGGTGGCCGAGCGCGACCGCTCCGCCGTTCACGTTGACCTTGTCCTCGTCGATGCCAAGCACGCGGATCGAGTTGAGCGTGACCGACGCGAACGCCTCATTGATCTCCCACAGGTCGATGTCCTCGGCCTTCAGCCCGGCCTTCTCGAGCGCGTTCTTGGCCGCTTTGGACGGGGTCCGAGCCAGGTAGGGGAAGTCGTCGGCAACCTGGGCGTGCGCCACGATGCGGGCCAGAGGGGTCTTGCCGGAGCGCTGGGCCCATTCGTCACTGGCCACCACCAGCGCGCCGGCGCCGTCGTTCACGCCGGGCGAGTTGCCGGCCGTGTGTGAGCCGTCCTTCATGAAGATCGGCGGCAGCTTGGCCAGCGACTCAAGGGTGGCGTCGCGCCTCGGGGCCTCATCGACCTCAACCACAGTGTCGCCCTTCTTGCCCTTGATCGTGACTGGGACGATCTCCTCGGGTAGCCGCCCCTCGTCGGTCGCCCTGACCGCCAGTTGGTGCGAGCGCAGCGCCCAGCGGTCCATGTCCGGGCGGCTGAGCTCGAGCTCGGCGGCCACCTCGCTCGCCTCGTGGGCCATGTGCTTGCCCGAAAACGGGTTGGTCAGCCCGTCGTTGATCATCGCGTCGATCGCCTTGCCGTCGCCCATGCGGAAGCCGAAGCGAGCCTCTTTCAGCATGTACGGAGCTTTCGACATCGACTCCATCCCCCCGGCCACTCCGATCTCGAGATCGCC
>JAFAZZ010000069.1 GCA_019239375.1 Solirubrobacterales bacterium
GGCCTGGCGGTGCGCGTCCCGCCACAACGAGACACCGAGGCCGATCAGCGCGATGCCGACGGGCACTGCGAACGGGCGCTCGAAGGACTCCGGAAGCATGGACAGTGCGAGCGCGGATATGGTGCCGTAGGCAAACAGCGCGGAAGCCGCGCGGGACAGGATGCCGGCGCGGAACAGCGCGATGCCGAACATCAGGCCGCCGATCGAGTAACCGATGCCGCAGATCAGGAACAGCACCTGGAACGCTCCGATGCCGCTGGTCGCGCCGTGACCCATTGCGCCGTTTAGGACGTGCTGGACGTAGAGGGGACGCGAGTGCGCGATCGTCGGGAGGTAGTAGCCGGCGAGGCACTCTTGGACGACGAAGGCCAGGAAGCCGACGCTCAGGAGCGCGTAGCCGGCGCGCCCGACGCGGCCGAAGCGGCTGCGATGACGAAGGAACATGCCGGCGAAGCCGGCCAGCGCCAGGATTGAGAACACGAGCTTTGCGGTCATTCGGATCGTCATCTCGGCGGTGACGAGGTGCGCGACGTCGGCCGGCGGGTGGTTAGTCTGAGGCGGTTGCGCGATGCCTTGCTGATGAACCGGTCGATCAGGATCGTGACGTCTTGGAGCGTGAGGCGGGGCTTGAAGATCGCCCTGAGCGCTTCCTTGAGCGTGTAGGCGCGCCATACCTCGCCGCCGGCGGCGCGCAGGCGTCGGAGCGTGCGGTTCTGTTGGTCGTTGAGGCGGTCGGGGCTTTGAGCAGCGACCAGCGGGCGTCCTTGAAGCGGCGGGCGGCGTAGGCGTCGTCGAGCTCGCGGAGCTTGTTCCAGTAGGCGCGGCGCACGTCATCCAGCGCTCGCTTGGCGAGGGCGACGACGTGGAACGGGTCGATCGCGATGATCGCCTGCGGCGCGTGCTCGCGCGCGGACTTGGCGTAGCCGGGCCCATGTCGAGCTAGATCAACTCGATCGCGTCGCGCGGCTCTTGCCGATGCTGCGGAAGAACCGGTTCGCCGCGGACCCGTCGTTGCCCTTGGTGCCCCACACGATCTGCCCGCGGACGTGGTCGGCGTCGAGCGTGAGGTAGTTGTGCTGTCGCTTCCAGCTGACCTCGTCAATCCCGATGTCATAGAGATTCTCCAGCCGCTCGAGATCGAGCTCGTCGGCGCACACCCGACTGGTGATCCGCCCGACCGTGTCCCAGTCGATCCGGACCAGCCTGGTGATCGTCGTCTTGTCGGTACGGTGGCCAGCCACGCCACCAGCGCCTCGAAGTCGCGGGTGAACCCGGACCGGTGCCGGGCGAACGGAACCCCCTCGGCTCGGACGCCATGCTCCGGCCAGACAAGGCGGCGAAGTTGTGCGCGGAGCTCAAGCCGCCAGGCACCCAGATCGAGATGCCGCCAGGTCGAGTCGACCGACTGCAGGTTATGTCGGTGCGGCGTAGAGAACGAGCACAGCGGACAGACCAGCCGGCGGCGCCCGAGCGCCATCACCACTACCACCCGATCGCTGAAGAACTGCACCCGGCGCACCCAGATCCCCTCCAGGCGCAGCAGGCGCGAGAATGCCCGGGTGACGCGCACGTCGTCCTCCCTTGTGAGCTGACTGACCCGGAAAGCCGCCAGCTTGCCGGACAGGACGGCGGCGCGTCGCCTCATCCGGCGCGCGGTTTCGCCGGCATCCATGCCGGCGAGCGACGACCTCTCGCAGCCACGCTCGCTCCACCACAAGCACGGGCCGAACTCCGGCAACGGCTGGCACCCAGCCGCTTAGCCCACAAAGACGCTGCTCAGCTCAGCAATCCCGAAACCCCGCGAGCGACATCGATGCCGGGAGCCCCAGTGAAGAGATGTCTAATCGAACTCTGCTGGTCGGTGGCGCCGCTGATGTATCTCGAGGCCGGTTCGCGGCTCTTACCTTCGTGGAGTTCCAAACCCAGAGGCCAAATCAAACGGCCATGCGAAGGAGATAGCAACGCATGTTGCACTTCACGAAACACTACGGCTCGACGTGCTCCAAGTCCAGTGTGATGCTCACACCGGGCGGCACTACGTCCTGCCCGACCACCTCCTGCTCTTGCTCGTGCTCCTGCTGAGCATGGGTTGTGCAGGCTGGCCCGTGGTCCCCCGGCTCGCATGACCGGGGGGCCACAGGCCCGGCCCCGCCCCCCGGCAAATCCCTCACCTGAACAAGCCAACCAGAGCGCGACGAGCTCACAGATCGGATAGACGTTATGGCGCCCGAGCACTCCGGCCGCACCGAGCTGCCTCTCCAGTACTTCCTGGAGAATGAGTATCAATCACTCATCGAGATTTTCCACTGGGTTACGAACCTTGCGGCGTCGGTCTACACCGATACCACGGCGATCGTCCCGCCCGAGGCTGGTTATGCCAGCACGACGATCTCGCCCAACCATCTGTTGGCCCAGGAGTTCCTGCTCAACTTCAAGCGGAGCTCGCTCGATCTTACCGTCCCGGCGGGTGTTGCAGGGTACTTCGACTTTCCGGCGCGAAGCAGCCTCACCCTTCGCCCGCACCGGGAGGAGGAGGACGACGCCGCCGGCCGGATCGTCAAGCTGCCGCCGTATCAGAACGTCAACGCCTCCCTCGGCGTCACCGTGCGTGCCCGTCGGAGCAGGCGTCAGTTCAGCGACAGGGCGATGCCGCTCCGGACCCTATCCACGATTCTCTATTACGCGAGCGGCGTCACCGGCGAGTTGCCCTTGGTCTCCGAGGACAACGATCTCCAGTGGCCGAGCTATGCGCTTGGCTCGCCTGGCCTCGCCCAGGCGACGGCCGCGAGTTCCGGCGGTGGCCTCAATCCGGTCTCGCTGTACCTCGTGGTCGAGCGCGTGGAGGGGCTCACCGAGGGCACCTACGTCTACCTGCCATCCACCCACTCGCTCAAGAGGCTGCGCGCGGCCGACGAGCAGATCCGCGAGGAGCACCGCGCTCTGGGACAGAGCTGGGGACCGAACCTCGATCCGAGCACGGTGGGGGTCGCCGTCTATTACGTGTACAGCGTGTACGAGAATGCGCGCAAGTACGGCGATCTCGGGCTGCTGTTCGCCGCGATCGAGGCGGGCGAGATGGCAGCGCACATCCATCTCATCTCCACAGCCACGAACGTCGGATCGTCAGATCTTGGCGGCTGGGAGAAGGTTCCCACCGAGAGATTCCTAGGTCTTGACGGTCTCTCAAAACAGCTCATCCATGCGACCGTCCTGGGCATGGCGGTGTGACAGTCGCAAGCGCCGTCAACGGCTCATCTCTCGACATGACCGGAGCGACATTGACCAGGACAGGACAGGAGCGAAGCCATGACTGACAGTTTCAGCGCCAACGGCGCATCGCAGACCGTTATGCTCAGTGACGGGGTGACCGTCTACTACAACGGGGCGAACGAGCTCCGACTACGCAAGGGGATCTGGAACTTCGAGGAGGCGATTCTCACCCTGGACGACCTGAGCGAGGAGCATCGGGCCAGCCTGGTCACGTCGTTCACCGTGCTGCGGAGCGGCGCCTGGCTCGACACGGACCGACTCCCCAACAGTGAGAATCTCACACCGCTCGAGCGCGACGAGGTCGCGCAGATGTTCCTGGCTCTGCGCGATACGGACTACCTGTGCGACGGTGCTGACGCGAAGGACCGGCGGTTGCTCGCGCAGATCCTGGGCGGGATCGACGAGTACGCGGCCAGCCGCCCTTCGAGCGACCGGCCCGTGCTCTTCGTCGCCGACACGGATTCCGTTCGACGCTACGCCGTCTCCCTGTCGGCAGACGTCTCCTTGCAGCTCGACGTCATGAGCCCCGAGGACTTCAGCCTCATCGCGCGCGAGGACCTCACGACCAGGGTCGACGCGTACCGCACCCGCGAGGGGCTGGGGATTGTCCGCCGGATCGTCGAGCCGTACGGTTGCATCGTGGGATGTCTCGAGCGACCCCACATCAGGTTCCTGCGCAACCTCAATCGCGTCCTCGTCGAAACCTCGCAGCCGCTCGTGCTCGGTCTGTTGGACGGTCCGTTCACCACGCTCTTCACCATCAAACCGCCTGAAACGGGCTGCTTCGAGTGCTTCGAGCAACGGTTGCTGGCGCGCATGGAGGACATGCCGTCTTATCACCGCTTCGTCGCAGAAGCGGGCGACTCGACGCCATCGACGACGAAGACCGACGCCAGCCCGCTGATGCACGGCCTCGCCGCCCAGGCCCTCTTCGAAGGGCTCATCGTTCACCGTATCGGGAAGGCCAAGCTCGCCGGCCGCGTATTGAACACGTACGTGCCACTGATGGAGATTCAGGTCCAACCTCTGCTGCGCGTCCCGTTCTGCCCGGCCTGCGGCTTCATCGCGGGGGCTCGCATGGAGGAGATGTACGGCTCCTCCAAGAAGATCGTCGACCGGGTTGTCAACCGGATCGCGCTCGTTGAGGATTAAAGATGTCACCCTCTCTCGACGAGCGACCCCGCGCGACGCGCCCCCTCCGGTTCTATCCGGCGGGCGCGCATATCATCAACGAGTTTCGGCGCCTGTGCGGCCAGCACTTCGGGATCGCCGAGTCGCAGATCGTGCAGGTGACGCAGAGCGGCCACGCCCCCCGCATGCAGACGATGACGGCCCGCCTGCCGTACTACCACAAGGTCTTGCTGGGTGACAAGACGGAGATCAACTACCACCTCTCGGGGTACGGCGTCTACAGGGAGGAGGCGCTCGTCCGCCTTCTCGGGGAGGCCATCGAGCGGTACGCGCTGGTTACCGCCGCGGCGGCTGTCAAGAGCCGGCTCTTCACGGCGAGCTACAACGACCTGAAGTCCGAACCGGACGTGATGCCATGGGATTTGATCAGCACGTTCACGGACGACGACTACGCGCGAATGCGCGGCAAGGTCATCTTCCGCGCGATCACGCCCGACGACAGGATCAGCTGGTTGTGGTGTCCGTCGCTGTTCGACTCCGGGAAGGACATCGCCGTTCCCGCTCAGTGCCTGTTCACCGGCGCCCAGCTGCGGGACGAGATCCCCTTCATCACGTCCTTCTCCAAGGGCTGCGCAAGCCATACCGTGCCGGAGCTGGCGCTGCGCTCTGCTCTCCTCGAAGCCGTGGAGGCCGACGCGCTGATGATCCGGTGGTATGCCCTGATGAAGGCGCGTCGAGTCGTCGTGGACGATCCCGTCCTGCAGGACCTGCTCGGCG
>JAFAZZ010000109.1 GCA_019239375.1 Solirubrobacterales bacterium
GGCGTGAAGCGGTGGATCGGAGAGGAGGCGGAGGCCAGGAACTCGCACAGCTCCCGGGCGAGCGAGGTCTCCTGGGCCGGATCCTCGGGGTCGGCGAAGATGTAGATTCGCCAAGCGCCGTCCGCGCCGGCGACGTGGCCCAGGTGAAGCGGTTTGGCGTCGGCCAGGCGGATGACGGGGGCGGAATGGAAGCGCATGCCTACGGGGAAGCCGTTCGCGAGATGCTGGAACGTCGACTCGGCGGTGATCATCGACGGGGCGTACCGGGTGGCGACTCCCGCGGTGAAGCGGCCTTGCGCGACGAAGTACTGCTGGAACTGCTCCGAGTCGGCCCCCGCTCCCTGGCCGTTAGCTGATTTCGTGGCTCGGGCGCTGAACAACCTGGAGAACTCGCGATCGAACTCGATCAGCTGCTGGGCGACGGCCTGACGTTCCACGGAATAGGTGCGCAGCAGCTCGGGCTTGGCGGTCCGCCTGAGCACAGCGGCCAGCTTCCACCCAAGGTTCCAAGCATCGGCCATCGACACATTCATCCCCTGTCCGGCCTTCGCACTGTGCGTATGGCAGGCGTCACCGGCGATGAACACCCTCGGCAGACGGGTCGCCCGCTCATCAGCCGGGACGTCGTCGAACGTCTCGCACAGACGCTGACCGATCTCGTAAACCGACCACCATCCGACGTCCTTCACCTGGAGCGTGTACGGGTGCATGATCCGATTCGCGACCTCGGCCAGCCTCTCCGGAGTGACCCCGCGCCGCTCCGCGAGCTCCCGGTCACTGACTTCGTCCAGCTCGACATAGAACCGGACCAGGTATCCCCCCTCACGCGGGATGATCAGGATGTTCCCCTGCTCAGCGGAATTGATCGCGCATTTGACGCGCACATCTGGGAAGTCGGTGACCGCCAACACGTCCATCACACCCCAGGCCTCGTTTGTCGCGTCGCCGGTCAGTTCGCGGCCGATTGCGCTGCGTACGCGGCTGCGCGCGCCGTCGCAGCCGACGACATACCTAGCCCGGATCGTGGAGGTCTCCTCGGTTTCCGGCGGGTTGTTCCTGTGCCGCACGGTGACGGTGATGGGATGTTCGCTCGAGCCGCCACTGTCGACTTCGACATCGCTCGCCTGCAGACCGTAGAACGGCACCAATTTGCTAGCGGACCGCTCCATGTGATCGCGCAGGTAGGCGAGCATCCGCGCCTGGTTGACGATCACGTGCGGGAACTCCGACAATCCCTCCTCGGTGTCCCGCACGCACGCGGCACGCTTGATCTTGGTCCGATCCTGTGGGTCCGGCCGCCAGAAGCACACCTCGTTGACCCAATACGCCTCGCCGACCAGCCGATCGGCCAGACCGAACGCCTCGAACATCTCAACCGTGCGGCAAGCCACTCCATCCGCCTGACCGACCTGAAGCGGCCCGTCCTTGCGGTCGATGATCGCCGTCGTGATCTCGGGAAAGTTGGCCATCTGCGCGGCCAGCACCAAGCCGGCCGGACCGCATCCAATGATCAGAACGTCAACAACCTCAGGCACACCGACGGGACGCTGGGCAACCGACGGATGCGGGTGCTCGACGAGTGGATCGCCGGGCCGGTAACCGTTCAGATAGAACTGCATCGTTCATGTCCTCCCCGATGTCGACTGTGTGACCTTGCAGGCCCCGGACGTACATCAGCCGGCGCAACCATCTCAAACGTCGCTGTGTGATCTGCCGTCGAGGGCTGACCGCCTCGTCCGAGGATCAGGGACTGGGTCACCGTGACTCCCGGGCCCTGCCGCGGAGCCGAATTGAACGAGTCGAGCGGCCCAGGGCCAACAAGCCGGTGGACGTGCCGTTCGCCGCCCACTAGATCGTGACGGCTCCATACTCGTCGAGCGTCCAATCCGGGTTATGCGCCACCTCCCAGACATAGCCATCCGGGTCAGCGAACGCTCCGGTCGTCCCGCCCCACTCGGCGCGGCCCGCCGGCCGCTTAATGGTGCCGCCGGCGCGCTCGGCCTCGGCCAGCACTGCGCTGACCTCCCCAGCCGATCGAACGTTATGGGCGAGTTCGATTCCGGGTGCCCCGTGGCCGCCCAGAGCTGTCCATAGGCCGAAGACCATGCCGCCGGCCTGGAAGAAGCAGACCTCATCGTCGGGTTGGTGAGCTCCTCTCCAACCGAGTGCCTCGTAGAACGCGCGCGCTCTGGCGAGGTCGCTTACGCCAAGCGTGACAAGACTGATGCGTTGCTCCATCTAAACAGCATCTCATGCGACGGAGCCGGCGCCGCTTTTCGTCGACGCGTGGCTTGGGCGCCTGAGGTCGGTGCGCGGCGCTCACCGGCTCACGCTCCGGAGCGATTTCGCCGGCCCCGTGGCGGGCGCGCTGGCCTACTGCAAGCCGGGTCGCGGGGTCGGGGGGAAATGCCTCGGTCAGTGGGAATTGCCTATAATTCCGCATTCGGGGCGCGGCCGGCCGCGCGTGCGCAGTTCGCCTCGTCCACGGCGGTCAACCCCACATCCGCCTCACGCGCGGCGGCGAGTGCGGAGATAACGGCAACGTCTCGACCCCGGTGGGGCTTTGGTTGAGATCTGAGCTGTCAGGGGGAGGTGCGGTAGGGGTCGCGTCCACGCCGGCGCGCTCCATCACCTCGAACGGGATCCGCGTGAGGATCTCCCTCTCGGCCGCTATATGCGAACTTCTCGACGGCAACCCGCGTACGACCAGCCTGCGCGGACTTCGCGCGCAAATACCGGTAAAGGACCTCGACTAGATCTGGAAGGCCCGATTGACTCAGCGCCTGGCGAGCCCGTGCAACGAGCGTTCGAGACAAAGATCCTGCGGCCTGAGCGGGATGCCGTCGCGCCCGACGGATCCGATGTCCGCGTTCTATTGCAGGTTCAAGGCGCCGGCCTCGCCCACTTCGAGCTGGCGGCGGGACAGACCTCAGTCGCGGTCCGGCACCGAACGGTCGAGGAGATCTGGTACTTCCTGAACGGCACGGGCGAGATGTGGCGGGAACGCGGCGCGGCGGCAGAAGTCGTGGACGTGACCGCTGGCGTCTGCATCACGATTCCGCTCGGCACCGCGTTCCAGTTCCGCGTAACCGGCGAGGAGCCGCTGGCCGCGATCGGTGCCACGATTCCGCCGTGGCCCGGCGCGGGCGAAGCGACGATCGTCTCGGGGCCGTGGGCGCCCACCGTGCCGCCCGGTCCGACCTAGGCTCTGTGAGCCGGCGCCTCGCTCCCGGGAGCGCGGGAGAACATGCCAGGAGCGGGGCCGGGGGTAGGTTCGCCGAAGGCGGCGTAGATCTCCTGCGCCGAGGATGATGCGCCGAGCACGCCCGCGCCGTGGGCGGTCGCGACCGGATCGACCGGGTAGCGGGCGCTGCCCTTCTCCTGACGTGCCCCGACCGCGAACACGAGCGCGGGCTGTGAGCCGGCCGCCACGATGGTGTGGGGCGTTCGGGGCGGACAGTGCACGAGGTCCCACCTGGCAAGGGGACGCTCCTCGCCTTCGATGATCAGCGTGCACGCTCCGGCGAGCACCAGGAAGTCCTCCTGCCCGGCCTCGTGGTGGTATAGGGACATCGCGTGCCCTGGGGGCAGCCAGTACAGGCTGATGCCAAGATCGTCGAAGTGCGCCGCTCCCTGGCCGCCGAAGCGGCAGACGGATCGCATCCGGTTGTGGAGCCACTGCGCGTCGCGTACGCTCACGACGAACCAGCCCCCGATCACCGGCACGCCGTCTTCGAGCACAGCCTCCCTCATCGGCGCAAGGTTAGGCGAGGACGTCATCACCCGTGTTGGGTGATGCCCTCGCGCCGTTCTCGTCGTTAGGTGTATCGGCCGACAAACACGTGAACGCCGGATTGGAGGAAACAAATGCCGCTGCCCATCGCGAGTTCTTATCCGTTCCTGGACATCCTCTGGACGACGCTCATCTTCTTTGCCTGGGTGATCTTCATCTGGATCGCCATCACGGTGCTCATCGACGTCTTCCGGCGTAAAGATCTGTCGGGCTGGGGGAAGGCAGGCTGGACCATCTTCGTCGTCATCATTCCTTGGCTGGGCGTCCTGACCTACCTGATCTTCAACCATGACGGCATGGCGGAGCGGCGGTATCGAGACGCCGCGGATACGCAGGCTCAATTCGACCAGTACGTCCGTCAGACAGCGGGGTCGGGCGGTGCGGCGAGCGAGATCGAGAAGGCGAAGCAGCTGCTCGACAACGGCACCATCACTCAAGCCGAGTTCGACGCGATCAAGAGCAAGGCACTGGCGAGCTGACCGCCGGTGTCAGCGGGCCGCCGGTGCGGACAGATGCCCCGAAGCTTCCTTCGCTGCGGCCGATCTCACGTTCTGAGCGCGGCTGGCGTTCTAGCCGGCATGAGCTGCGTTACGGACCGGGAACTGGAACGCACCCGGGGTGATGATCGTCACGCTCGATGATGAACTTCCAAGGAGGCGGATCCGCGATGCCCTTCACGATCTTCGAAAGCCCGTTTGGACCCTTGACGCTGGTAGGCGACGGCAGCGGACTGCGCCATCTGTATTTCCCTCGCCGGGCGCCGGCACTGGATGAGGCAGATCACGACCGGCAGCCGTTCGATGCTGCCATCACACAGCTCGAGGAGTACTTCCGGGGCGATCGGACGGTGTTCGACCTGCCGCTGGCGCCGACCGGCACCGCCTTTCAGCATGCCGTCTGGCGTGCGTTGCGGGAAATTCCCTACGGGACCACGACCACGTACGGGACGGTGGCGCACCGGCTGGCGCCGGAATGGCGCGAGGATGCACCAAACCCACGCGCGATCGGCGCGGCGGTGGGCGCGACCCCGATCCCGATCGTCGTCCCGTGCCACCGCGTGATCGGGGCGGACGGATCGCTGACCGGCTACGGCGGCGGGCTTCACCGCAAACGGGCGCTAATCGACTTCGAGGCAGCCGGCGGAGACCGCAGCGCGCTCGACGCCGCCTGGCGACAGCGGCAGCTCGCGCTGCTGTAACCGGCGGCGGCGCCGGAGCACGGCGCCAAGGGCGCGCAGGCGGCCCCGAGGTGCGGCCTCGGGTTCCCCGCCGTTGCGGGTCTGCCGTACTGACTCGGCCAGCCACGCCAGCTCGGCTTCTCGCTCACGCGCCAGGAAGTAATCGAGTTGTGATGCCATGAGAACCTCTGCGTAATAGAGAAATCATCAGATGTCTTGTGAACGACAAGACGCTCGAGCGACGTGAACCTTCCTGAAGCGAGTTGAACCTTCCTGACGGGGACAGCCCGGTAGGAGTAGGCTGAACGACGCACCCGGGGGACCACGGTGGATACGAGGCCTGCGCTAGTCGGACGTGCCCGCGAGGTAAGCGAGATCGAGGAAGCGCTCAACCGGCTGGCCGATGGCCAGCCGTGGATGGTGCAGATCGTGGGCGAGCCGGGGATCGGGAAGTCGCGCCTGATGGCGGAGATATGCCGCCGGGGCGAGGACCGGGGGTATCTTGTGCTGGATGGGCGGGCCGCGGAGTTTGAGCGCGACATCCCATTCGGCCTGATTGTCGATGCCCTAAACGACTACCTAGGCTCGCTCGAGCCGGCCCTGCTTCGCGCTCTGGACGAGGGACTGCTGGCGGAACTGGCCTCTGTGTTCCCCTCGCTGCCGCGATACGACCGGATCGAACCCCGCCGGGACGACAACGCCGAGCGCTACCGGCTGCACTACGCGATCCGCAACCTGCTCGAGCGGTTGACCGCGCGCCAGCCGATGGTGCTGGCACTCGACGACATCCACTGGGCCGACGGTGCCTCGGTGGAGGTGCTGACCCACCTGCTGCGCCGGTTTCGCGGCCCGCTGTTGGGGGCGATCGCCTATCGGCAGCCGCCGGCGCGGCTGGTCGGCGCGCTCGAGGCGGCCGCGCGCGCGGGCTTCGGGACCCGCTTGGAGCTGTCGCCGCTCAGCACTGCCGACGCCGAGCGGCTGATCGGCGGCGAGCTCGACGACGCGACGCGCACGGTGATCTACCGCGAGAGCGGCGGCAACCCGTTCTACATCGAGCAGCTGGCGCGGGCTGGCCGTGGCGGGTCGATCCGGCCGGGAACGGGCCCGGAGCGCGGGAGCGGAACGGTCCCCCGCGCCGTGATCGCCGCGATCCGCGAGGAGCTGAGCGCGGTGGGGCGCGACGCGCGCCGGACGCTCCAGGCCGCGGCGGTCGCCGGAGAGTCGTTCGAGCCCGAGCTGGTCGCCGCGATCGCCGAGCAGGCAGAGGACGACGTGCTCGGCTCGGTTGACGTGCTGGTCGAGTTCGACTTCATCCGGCCGACCGAAGCGCCCCGGCGCTTCCGCTTCCGACACCCGATCGTGCGACGGGCGGTGTACGACGCGATTCCCCAGGGGTGGCGGCTCGGCGCGCACGCTCGCGCGGCCGCAGCGCTGGCGGCGAGCCAGGCGCCGGCCGTCTCGCTCGCGCATCACGTGGAGAGCTCGGCAGTGGTCGGCGACGAGCAGGCGATCGGGCTGCTGGTCCAGGCCGGGCGCGACGCCGCTTCTCGCGCCCCGGAGACCGCGGGGCGATGGCTGCTAGCGGCGACTCGCCTGCTGCCGCAAACCGAGGACAACGCGCGCCGACTGGCCATGCTGAGCGAGGCCGCCACTGCCCTGACCTATGCGGGCGCCTATGGCGAGGCCCTGGAGGTGCTGGCGCAGGCGATCGATCGCCTGCCGCCCGAGGCGCACGAAGAGCGGGCCCGGCTGGTGGCGAGGATCGCCTTTGCCAACCGGATGAGTGGCCGGCCGCTCGAATCGCGCTCGCTCGTCGAGCACGCGCTGAGCACGCTGCCCGCGGACTCGAGCGGGGCGCTGGAGCTGACGCTCGAGCTGGCGATCGACCACTACTGGCGCGGCGAGTTCGCTCCGATGCACGGCATCGCGCAGGGCGTGTGGAGCCGGGCGCGCGATCGCGGCCCGCTGATGTTCGGCGTCTGGGCGGGAGCGCTGTGCAGCCTGGCCAGCGCGTCCGAGAATCGGCTGGCGGAGGCGCGGGCGGAGCTGCGAGAGGTCGAGGCCGCGTGCGTGACGCTGTCCGATGAGCAGCTAGTCGAGCACATCGACGTGTTGGGCTATCTGGCCCAGGCGTCCTCGCTGCTTGAACGCAGCGACGACGCGCTCGAGTACGCGCGCCGCGGGCTGCGCCTGGCCCAAACCACCGGGCAGAGCCCCTACATCCCGGGCCAGCTCGTGCTCCAGACGAACGCCCTGGCCATGAAGGGCCGGATCACCGAGGCGGTCGCCGTGGCGGAGAGCGCAACCGATGCAGCGCTGCTGACCGGCAACGAGCAGTTCGCGGTATGGGCGTTGTGGGCGGACGCGATGGCATGCTCGGCGGCGGGCGACACCGCCCGAGCGCTCGCCAGCGCCCGCGAGGCCGCCGCTCGCGCCGAGAAGATGACCGAGACGTTCTTCTCGAGCTTGTCGCGGCTGCACGTGGCCGCGGCCCTGAACGCGGCCGGAGACGCGGCCGGCGCGCGCGCCGAGCTGGCCGCGTTCGAGGCAGGCCCGGATCAGCGCCTCCTCGACGTCCGCGGCGGCCAGGGCTGGGAGCTGCTCATCCAGACCCAGCTGGCGCTGGGGGACTGGGCGGCGGCCGCCCAGTCGGCCAGCACGGCCGAGGCCCGCGCCCGCTCCACGTCGCTGCCCCAGCGCACCGCGACGGCGGTGTGCGCTCGCGCAGCCGTGCTGCTCGCCGGCGATGACGCTGCCGGCGCCGTGTCGGCGGCACGCGAGGCGCTTCCGCTGGCCGACTCGACCGGCAACCCCGTGCTCGCCGCTCGCGCGCGGGCGCTGCTGGGCGTTGCCCTGGCTCGCCTCGGCGACGTGGAACGGGCGATCGCTGAACTCGAATACGCCGAGCGAACCCTGTTCGAGGCCGGCGCGCTCCGCGACGCGGACGCCGCCGCCCAGGAGCTCCGCCGGCTGGGCTGGCGAGGGCCGCGGCGAGCTCGCGGCGCGGCCGGGGCGCGTGGCTCGGCCGTGCTCAGCGCGCGCGAGCAAGAGGTGGCGACGCTGGTCGCGGCGGGCAAGCGAAACCGTGAAGTGGCGGCCGCCCTGTTCCTGAGCGAGAAGACGGTCGAGAGCCACCTGGCGCGGATCTATGACAAGCTGGGCGTCCGCTCGCGGGCCGCGCTGGCCAGCCTCCTCGCGGCGGAGGACTACGCGCCGGCCGGTGATTCGCGCAGCAGCGCGCGCGCAACGTACTGACGGCCGCGGTGCAGGCGGGTGGTGATCGTCGACTCGCGTGTGCGCAGCGAACGCGCCGCCTCGCGATAGGAGAGGCCGACCAGATCGACTGCGATGACCGCGTCGCGGTACTGCGGCGGGGCGCCGGCGATTGCCCCCATGATCTCCCGACTCGAGATCTCGCTCTCCTGGCGCTCGAGCAGGTCGCTCTCCAGCAGCTGGCGCTCCTGGGGCCGATGGGCCGCGCTGCGATACCGGCTGTTGTAGGTGTTCCTCAGGGCGCGCAGGAGATAGCCGATCTCGTCGGGGTTGCGCAGCCAGCGCGGCCGCTTCAGCACGTTGACGAACGTCTCCTGCACGAGGTCCTCGGCGTCGTGTCGGGATCCGCACAGAGCCCACGCGGCCCGGAACAGATGATCGACATGGTCGGGAAGGGAGTCAGGATCGAGCAAATGCGGTCGCGGTTCCGGCTCGAGGCCGGCACGCGGGCGCTCGTCGGGCAAGCAGACCGCGCCGCTCATGGCAGGTTCACCTCGCGCACCTCGGCGGCGACGGTTCGGCGGGCGACATAGCCGGGCAGCAACGCGAGCGCCGCCTCCGGGCTGGCGGCATCGACCGTCCACCACACGCAGTGCCCGCCGTGCGCGCACGAGCCGAGCGGATGGCCGTGGCGCAACGGGCTCGAGAAGCCCTTCCATGCGGCGACAGCGACCGCGCACTCCTCGGCCCTGTGCGTGTGGGTGAGCACGTACATCGGCATGGCGCCAGCTTGCCGGACTTACCGCAACCGCGGTATGGGGAGATTCCCTGAACCTGTCCCCCAATCTTTGGGGGCGCCGGGGCCTGAGGGTTAGCCGTCCTCGGTCGCCGGGGAGGCGCGGCGGTTGACGACCAGGTCGAACGCGTCGGCCACGTGCCACTCGTGCGAGAGCATCACGGGGCGGCCGCGCTCGTCGTAGTCGACCTGATCGATGTGCAAAAGGGGCGTGCCGCGCTTGATCATGAGCAGTCGGGCGACCTTGGCGCCGGCCAGCGTCGGGGTCAGCTGCGCGGTGGCATTCGCCACCGGGTGCCCGGCCCGGGCCAGGATCGCGTACAGCGAACTGTCGAGCACTTGCTTGGAATACTCGCCGAGCAGGGCGACCGGGATCCGATCGCGCGAGTAGATGACAGGGCGCGGGCCGGCGAAGCGCACACGCTCCACGTCGATCACGGAGTCGCCGCCGCCGAGCGCGAGCAGCTCGCGCTCCGCCGCGGTGGGCGCACGCACCGCCTGGCCCACGACGGTCTCCGCCGGGTTGTGCCCGGAGGCGCGAATCATCGCCGTGTAACTCACGGTCGTCTCCAGCGGATGACGCGTGCGCGGCGACGAGGTCACATAGGTGCCCGATCCGTGACGCCGCGCGAGGTAGCCGGCGTCCATCAGCCCGCCCACCGCCTCGCGGATGGTCGAGCGACTCACTCCGAAGCGCTCAGCCAGCTCGTTCTCGTTGGCAAGCTTGGCGCCGGGGGCGAGTTTGCCGGAGGTGAGGTCTCCGAGCAGGCTCTCGCGGACCTGCTCGACGAGCGACGGGCGCCTGCGCGGGCTCATA
>JAFAZZ010000159.1 GCA_019239375.1 Solirubrobacterales bacterium
ATTGCCGACCCGGCACTCCTCGACGGCCAGCAACAGCGACTCCTCGGTTACCCGCAGGAGCTTGGCCGCCACCGGGCTGATCGGGCCGACCGGGAACGTGCGCGCCGCGTCGGCCACCCAACCGTCGAGCACCACCCCGATGTCGACCGACAGGATGTCCCCCCGCGCTAGCGCGTACGGCCCAGGGATGCCGTGCACGATCATCTCGTTCGGCGAGGCGCAGATCGACCCGGGAAAGCCGCGGTAGCCCTTGAAGGCCGGCGTAGCCCCCTGCGAGCGGATGAGCTTCTCGGCCGCCTGGTCGAGGTCAGCCGTGGTGACGCCGGGCCGGATCTTCCCGGCCAGCAGGTTCATGGTCTTGACCAGGATGGCGCCGGCGGCGGCCATCCGCTCGATCTGCTCCGGAGTCTTCTTGATGATCACACGTCTTCCTCGAGGCGGAGCGTCGCGATTAGGGCGCGGATGTGGTCGTGCACCTCGGCGGGAGGTCTTGTCCCGTCGACGCGACGCAGGATTCCCTGCTGATCGTAGTAGTCCACGAGTGGCTCGGTCTGGTCGTGGTAGACGACCAGCCGCTTCTCGATCACCTCGGGCTGGTCGTCGTCGCGCTGCACGAGGCGCGAGCCGTCCTGATCGCACACGTCGTCGTGCTTGGGCGGGTCGAAATCGACGTGGTAATTGTGGCCGGCCTTCACACACACCCGCCGGCCGCTGAGGCGCCGGATGACCTCCCGGTCGGGCACGTCGATCAGCAGCACGGCGGTGATCCGCCGGCTCATCCGCGAGAGCTGTTTGTCAAGCGCCTCGGCCTGCTCGGTGGTGCGGGGAAAGCCGTCGAGGATGAACCCGTCCAACGCGTCGTCCTCGCCGAGTCGTTCGGCCGCCATCGCCACGATCAGCTCGTCGGGCACCAGGTCACCGCGGTCCATGTACTGCTTGGCCTGCTGGCCGAGTTCGGTGCCCTCCTTGACGTTCGCCCGCAGCATGTCGCCGGTGGCGATGTAGGGCAGCTGGAAATCGGAACGCAGGCGGTCGGCCTGAGTTCCCTTGCCGGCGCCGGGCGGCCCGAACAGAATCAGGTTGAGCTCTGACACGAGGGCCCCACTGTATCGGGGACGGCAAGAGCGCCACGAACAACATCAGGCCGGGGTCCTCGACCAGCGACTCAGGCCTGATGCAGCGTTGTCCTGCGGACCGGCAACCTCCGCCGAGCCGACCGCGGCCCCCTCGCGGCCCCTCGGCATCTGCCCCACATCGGGCGCCCAGGCCGGCGTCCGTGCCGGACCCCGAGCGCTGCCCCCTGTCGCCCCGCTGTCGGTGTTATGCCCCTAGGTTTGCCCCCACTCTGGACTGGCACCCCCAGCGACCCGGCCCCGTTCTCTGCACATCTGCCCCCAGGATGGATCCGCGCCCCCCTGCGCCCCACTCTGTCCGATTTGTCGACGCGCTCCAGTCATGCGACCGCTACCTAACTACAGCTCCGAGGCCTTCGCCCCAGGGCGCGACCCCAGGGTTTGCCTGTGGGCCTCACCCGAGCCGCCGCTGCTCGCCCCCGGGCTCCGCGCCGCCTCGATCGCCGCCACCAGCTCGACCCACCCGCTGAACGGCCGGGAGTTCTGGCTCCCATGTGAGACCAAGCCGGTGATCGGGTCCGAATCGAGCTCGATCGACAGTTCGACGTGCGCCGTGTCCTTCGTCACGGTCAGAATGATGCGCTCTGGGCTAACCGTTTGCCCCAGGCAGGTACCCCAGGATTAGGGCCGAGTCCAGGGGAATTAAACCCCCACCTAGAGGCCCAGGACGCGGGGTACATTTCTCTCGATGCCGGTGCGGGAGGTGCCTGACAGGCGCGGCCGGCCCGTGCGCGGAAGCGAGGGCCTGCTGGAGCGCGACGATCTGCTCGAGGCCGTATCCGCTGCCGTGGATGCGGTCGCGACCGGCACGGGTGTCGCGCTCCTCCTCGAGGGGCACGCCGGCATGGGAAAGACCAGACTGCACGAGGCGGCGCTCGACGAAGGGCGCCGGCGCGGGGTCCGTGTGCTGCGCGCCGCCGGAGCGGAGCTCGAGCAGAACGTCGCCTTCGGCGTGGCCGGCCAGCTGGTCAGGGCCCTGCTCCACGACCTGACGCCGGAGGGCCGCCGCGTCTTCCTCGTCGAGGCGCCCGAGCGGGTGCGCTCGCTGGCCGGACCGCGCGAGGAACTCCCCGGCCTCGCCGACGTCGGCCACTTGACGGTCTCCGACGGCCTGTTCTCCGTCATGGCCGGCGCCGCCGAGGCCCGCCCAACCCTGCTGGCCATCGACGACCTGCACTGGTGCGACGTGGTCTCGCTCGAGTTTGTCCTCTATGTCCTGCATCGCCTCGACGAGCTCCCGGTCGCGCTCGTCATGACGCGCCGCCCAGGTCCGGCCGCCGAGCGCTCCGACGCGCTCGACCGCATCTCGAGCCACCCGCGGGTCCGCCTCGAGCACCTGACGCCCCTGGGCAGCGGGGCAGTCGCGGAGATGGCCCACGACGCACTCGGCGAGCGGTCCGATCAACGTCTCGCGGAGGCGTGCGTCGAGGTGACCGGCGGCAACCCGTTCTATCTTCGCGAGCTGCTGGCCGCCCTGGCCGAGGACGCGGACGCACCCGCCGCCGAGCTGACCCGCCGCGCCCGGTCGCTGGCCCCTGATGCCGTCACGCGCTCGCTGCGGGTTCGTGTGGGACGCCTCGGGCCGGATGCGGCGGCACTCGCTCGCGCGGTGGCAATTCTCGGCGCCGACGTACCGCTGCGGCGCGCCGCCGCACTCGCCGGCTTGTCGACCGAGGCCGCGGCCACCACCGCCGACGTCCTAGCCGCTGCCGAGATCCTGCTGGCGCGGGAGCCCCTGCGCTTCGTCCATCCGCTCGTCCGCCACGCGATCGAGCAGGACATCCCGCCGTTCGAGCGCTCAACGAGCCATCTGGATGCCGCACGCCTCCTCTATTGTGACGGCGAGGACGTCGAGCTGCTCGCCGCGCACCTGCTGCTCGGTCACGCCGCCGGCGACCCCTGGGTCGTCGAACAACTGCGCGCCGCCGCGCGGGAGGCCCGCGCCCCTCAGTCCGCCGTGCGGTATCTCGAGCGCGCGCTCGAGGAGCCGCCGCCCGCCGACTTGCGTCCCGAAGTACTCGCCGAGCTGGGCGCGGCCGAGGCCGCGTTTGGACGGGCGGCGGCAGCGGAGCATCTGGCGCAGGCCGCAGCCGCGGTGCCCGAACCCCGGCGCCGGGCCGAGCTCGCGCTTCAGCTCGGGCGCGCCCTGGCCGCGCAGGGGCGCCACGCACAGGCCGCACACGCCTATGACAGCGGCCTGTCCGCGCTCACGCCCATCCCGACCGACGCCCACGAGCTCGAGCTGCGCGATCAGCTCGCGGCAAGCTTCATCACCACCGCTGCGCTCGTTCCCGATCTTCAGCCGTTGGCCGTCGAGCGCTCGAGCCGGATCGTCAAGCACGCGGTCAAGGGACCCCAAACCCAGGGCCAGCGGCTGCTCCTGGCCCAGGCCGCCCTCCACGCCACGACCAGCGGCGAGTCATCGCATAAAGCCATCGAGCTGGCCGAGCGCGCGTGGGACGGCGGCCGAATGCTCGCGGACGCCAATCCTCAGTGGATCGGGTGGCGGATCGTCGCGGTCGCGTTCATCCTGAGCGGCCAGCTCGAGAGCGCACTGCTCGTCGCCGACGCCGCGCTCGAGGACGCGCGCCGCCGAGCTTGGCCGCTCGCCTTCGCCACCGCCAGCTATGTCCGTGGCCTGCCGCTCTTCTGGCAGGGTCGCGTCGCCGACGCGCTGGCCGACCTCGAGGTGGCCCGTGGCGCCGGCCGTGACGGCTGGCGCGAGTTCGCCCGCTCCGCCGCGTCGCACTATGCGTTGTGCCTGATCGAATGTCGCCGGCTCGACCGAGCGCAGGAGGTCCTCGACGAGGATGGCCCGCTCGCCGAGCCGCGGGACATCGAGGACGTGCTGCGCCTCTACTCGCTGGCCGAGCTGCGCCTGGCCCAGGGCCGCCCGGCCGAGGCGCTCGCGGCCGCGCTCGCCGTCGGGCAGATCGGCGAGCGCACCGTCCACGATCTTGGCTACACCCCGTGGCGCACCACGGCGGCGCAGGCCGCTCTGCTGCTGGCCGACTCAGACCGCGCGCGTGAGCTCGCCCGCGAGGAGCTCACCCGGGCCGAGCGAAGCGACGTGCTGCACATGCGGATTCGCGCCCGCCGGATTCTCGGCCTGTGCGAGCCCGGGTCGCAGGGGCTGAGGAATCTGCGCGCAGCGGTACGGCTCGGCGCCGGCGCGCCGCCTCGGCTCGAGACGATCCGCGCGCTCGTCGACCTGGGCGCCGCGCTCCGGCGTGAGAATCGCCGGAGCGAAGCGCGTCAGTGGCTCCAGCGAGGCGCCGACATGGCGAGCCGCGGTGGCGCGGCCGCGCTCGCCGAGCGCGCTCGCGTGGAGCTTGCCGCGGCCGGCGCGCGCCCGCGGCGCGACGCGTTCCTGAGCGGGCTCGCGTCGCTCACGCCGTCGGAGCGGCGGATCGCCGAGCTGGCCGCCACCGGCCAGAGCAACCGAGAGATTGCCCAGGCGCTGTTTGTCACCCCCAAGACCGTCGAGTACCACCTGCGCAACACCTACCGCAAGCTCGACATCCAGACGCGCCGGGAGCTTGCTGCGGCGTTGAGCGTGTAGGACCGGAGCGACGCGCCGGCGACGCCTGCGCATCATGCGCCACCGGTCGGCGGCCCGTGTGCATCACGCGCCACCACGCGCCGCCGATCGATGAGTTGGCGCGTCATGCACACCAGAGGAGCCTGACGCGCCAACCCGCCTGCGAGCGGGCGCGAGTGGCGCACCATGCACACAACTCGACCCCCCCGCGCGCGACCCGAGCGGGCGCACCATGCCCACAACTCGAACCCCCGCGCGCGACCGGGAGCGGGCGCACGTCTCCCTCCCCCGCCCCCGGGGCTCGCTACTTCAAGAAGCCTTCGTAGTTGCGCATCATCAGCTGCGCCTCGAGCTGTTTCATCGTGTCTAGCGCGACGCCGATGACGATCAGGATCGAGGTGCCGCCGAAGAAGAAGTTGGCCGACGTCTGGTTGATCAGGACCGTCGGCAGGGCGGCGATCGCGGCCAGGAAGAGGGCGCCCGGGAAGGTCAGGCGAGCCAGGATGCGGTCGAGGAACTCGGCCGTGGGCCGACCTGGTCGCACGCCGGGGATGAACCCGCCGTACTTGCGGAGGTTCTCCGCCTGGTCGACCGGGTTGAAGGTGACCGCCGTGTAGAAGTAGGTGAACACGATGATCAGGAGGCTCTCGCCGAGCACGTAGTGCCAGCCCTGCGGGTTGAAGAAGTTCTGGACGTCGGTGGCGAAGTTGGTGCGGTTCTGGCCGATCAGCTGACCGAGCGTCGCCGGGATGGCCATCAGGCTGGCCGCGAAGATGACCGGAATGACGCCGGCCATGTTCACGCGCAGGGGCAGGTAGGTCTGGCTGCCCTGCGTCATGCGCCGGCCGATCACGCGCTTGGCGTACTGGATCGGGATCCGGCGCTGACCCTCCTGCACGAACACGATCGCCGCCACCACGCCGAGCGCGATGAACGGCATGATCACCCGGAACACCTGGTCCGGGTTGTTCCACCATGACTGCAGCCCGTGCGGGATGCGCGCCACGATCGAGGCGAAGATCAGCAGCGAGATACCGTTGCCGATGCCGCGCTGGGTGATCAGCTCACCCATCCACATCAGGAGCACGGTGCCGGCGGTCAGGGAGACCACGATCAGGAATACCTTGGCCAGGTTGAAGTTCTGGATCAGCGTCACCCCCGCCTGCTGCTCGAAGCTGCGGAACAGGAACACGTAGCCGATCGACTGGGCGAAGGCCAGGCCGACCGTCAGGTAGCGCGTGTACTGGGTGATCCGCGCCTGGCCGACCTCGCCCTCCTTGGAGAGCTTCTCGAGCGAGGGCACCACGACCTGCAGCAACTGCAGGATGATCGAGGCCGTGATGTAGGGCATGATGCCCAGCGCGAAGATGGCGATCCGGCCCAACCCGCCACCCGAGAACAGGTTCAGGAAGCCGAGAATGCTGTTGCCGCCGAAGTTGGTCTGAATCGCCTTGACGGCGCTCGCGTTGATGCCCGGCGCCGGGATGTACGCCCCCAGCCGGTAGAGCGCGAGGATCCCGAACGTGAACAGCACCTTGTTGCGGATCTCGCCGATCCTGAACGCGCCAAGGATGGTGGTGATCACCTCGGAAGGCCTCCGCCCTCGGCCTCGACGATGACCTGACAGGTCCCGCCGGCCGCCTCGATCTGGGCCTGCGCCGCCGCGCTGAACGCATGCGCGTGCACGGTGAGCGGCTTGGACACCTCGCCCTTGGCCAGAACCTTGACCGGGATGCCCTTGCGCGTGCCCAGGCCCTTGGCGTGCATCGCCTCGAGCGTCACCGCCGCGCCGGACTCGAAGCGCGCCTCGAGGTCGACCAGGTTGACCGTCTGGTTGTGCGTCCGGAACGGCTCGAACGGCATCGACTTCTTCATGTGCGGACCGCGGAGCTTGCGCATCCGCATGTGAATCGGGTTCTGACCGCCCTCGAAGCGGGCCCGGCGCTTGGCGCCCGACCGCGAGCCCCAACCCTTCTGGCCCCGGCCCGCCGTCTTGCCGGTGCCGGACCCCTCACCACGACCCACGCGCTTGCGCGGCCGCCGCGACCCGGGGGCCGGCCTCAGGTTGTGCAGCCCGATTCGCTCCTCGGGCCGCGGGGCCTCGTTCTCAGATGCCTCAGCCATCCGCGTCTTCCGAGACCTCAACGAGATGCGCCACCTTGGCGATCATCCCACGAATCTGGGGCGTGTCCTCGTGCTCGACCGAGTGGCCGATGCGGCGCAGCCCGAGCGAGCGCAGCGTGTCCCGCTGGCGCTGATCACACCCGTTGCGCGACCGCCGCTGCGTCACGGTGAGCTTGCTCACGCCCCCGCCTCCTCAGGCTGTTCGGCCGACGTGGACCGGTCGCCGAAGTCTCCAGAGTCGGGCGCGGCATCCGCGTCCGCCTCCACTCGCGTTTCCTCCGACCCTGCGTCACCGTTTGAGCTTGGAGCGCCGGGGGCACCCGACGCAGGCTCAGCCTCCGACGTCGTCAGCCCCAGCACTTGGTTCACAGACAGCCCACGGATATCTGCCACTTCATCGGGCGTGCGCAAAGACTGCAACCCCGCCATCGTCGCCTTGACCAGGTTGATCGGGTTCTGCGAGCCCAGCGACTTGGAGAGGATGTCGTGGATCCCGGCCAGTTCCAGGACCGCGCGCACGCCGCCGCCGGCGATCACGCCGGTCCCCGGCGCCGCCGGCTTCAAGAACACCCGGCCAGAGCCGAAGACGCCGGTCGTCTGGTGGGTGATGGTCGAGCCGTGCTTGGGCACGCGGTAGAGGTTCTTCTTGGCCTGCTCGACGCCCTTCTGGATGGCCACCGGCACCTCGTTGGCCTTGCCATAGCCGATCCCGACGATCTCCCGCTCGTCGCCCACCACGACCAGCGCGGTGAACGAGAAGCGCCGGCCGCCCTTGACCACCTTGGCCACGCGGTTGATCTCGACCACGCGCTCCTGCAGGTCGAGCCCGGCGGCGGAAACTGTGCGATCTCGTACTGCCATCGGCTAGCCAGGTTAGCGGTCCTAGAAGGTCAGCCCGCCCTCGCGAGCGCCGTCGGCGAGCGCC
>JAFAZZ010000161.1 GCA_019239375.1 Solirubrobacterales bacterium
CCTCGATATCCGGCTCGAGGTTGAGCAGGCTGGCAAGGGCTCCGCGCACCATGGTCTGGTCCTCGGCCAGGAGCACCCGGATCACGCGTGCGACACCGGAACGGTGACGGCAAGACGATAGCCACCGGCTGGGCGGGATCCGGCCTCCACCACGCCGTTGAGGAGCCGGGCGCGTTCAGCAAGGCCGGCGAGGCCGTGGCCGCTGATTCCATTGGCCGTTGCGGCGCCCAGCCCGGCGAGGCCGTGGCCGCTGACTCCGTTGGCCGTAGCGGCGCCCAGCCCGGCAGCCGCCGCGTCGGTGTGCGCGCCGGCGTTGACACCGCCGGCGTGGCCCGCGGCGCCGGCGCGGCCCACACCCGCGAGCGCCGAGACGCCCCGCCCCAGGAGCGCCGACGCGGCTCGCGGGCGGGGCCCCGGCGCGCCCCTCACGCGAGGAGTCACCAACGCCGTCGTCGATCACCTCCACGCCGGCATCCGTTAGGCTGGCGGTGATCCGCAGCGTGCAATGACGGGCGCCGCTGTGACGGATCACGTTGGTGGCGCCCTCTCGTACGGTCCAGGCGAGCACAGCCTCGACGCCGGGATCAAGCGACACCTGCGTCTGCTGCACCTCGGCCTCGATCCCGGCGGCCGAGAGGGCCATGCGGGCGCCGGCCAGCTCGCCGGCGAGCGTCGGCTGGCGGTAGCCGCTGACCGCCTCGCGCACCTCGCCGAGGGCGGTGCGCGCGACCTGCTCGAGTTCGCGCACCTCGGTCGCGGCGCGCTCGAGCATGTCCGCCTCGATCGCAATCGCCTCGCTCCGGCGTTCGCGCGCGCTGCCGTCACCCGCGCCGGCCCCGCTCGCGTCCGCGCGCGCGCCCTCGGTCAGGACCCGCCCGGCGAGCTCGGCCTTCAGCGCGATCACGGACAGCGAATGTCCGAGCAGGTCGTGCAGATCACGCGCGAAGCGCTCGCGCTCCTGCGCCACGGCCATGCGAGCCATCTCGGCCCGGGCCGCACTCAGCTGCTCGTTGCGCAGCCGAAGGTCGCCCATCACCAGCACCAGCATCCCGATGCCGGCGCTGCTCGCCACCCACCCGATGACCTGGCCTCCAGTTGCCCCACCGGCCGCAGAGCTAACGCCGGCGAGCACGGCGCACGCAAGTACACCGATGAACCCGAAGCGGCGGGACATCATGCCCGCGCAGGCGGCGCAGTAGGTGAATAGGAATCCCCATCCGTTCGCGTCCGCGAGCGTCAGCGCGATCGCGATCGCTACCAATCCGACGAACATCACCGGGAGTGCCCGGTCGGCGCCGCGCGCCCGCCAGAGCATTACGAGCGCGATGTAGAGCGTGACGAATACCGCCGCGGCGGCGATCGTCAGCCCGTGATGAAGCGCCGTGCCGTGCTTGGCGAACGCGTTGATGGCGGGGAACAGGATGAACCCGAGCCAGACGAACGCGCCGACGTGCTGCGCCACGCCCTGTGGCCAGACGCCATCGAACCAAAGGCCACGGAGACGGCGCGAAGCGCGGGCCTCGCGGCACGCGGGCTCGGCCGCCTCGCGGTGCGGCGAGGCCCCTGGCTCGGGCTGCCTCATCTCACCTCGCCCTGCGGGCGCCGTAGGAAGCGCACCATCAGGAAGATCCCGATCGCCGTCCAGATCGCCAGCGTCTGGATGTCCTGCCCATTGAGGCCAGCGCCGAGCGTGCGCGGGTCAAAGGCGTACTCGAGTCCGTCCGCCAGCGCCCGGATCGGGAAGATCTTGGCGATGTCGACCAGTGCCGTCGGCATTCCGGTCGGGGGGAACCAGATGCTGGAGATGAACGTGAGCGGCAGGATCACCAGGTTGACCACCACGGGCGCGGCCTCGGCGTTGGGGATGAAGCGCGTGATCCCGATCCCCAGGGCCGTGAAGGCCGCGGTGCCGAGCACGAGCGTCACGATCAGTCCGGGCAGCGTCGGCCCCCGGAGGTGCACGCCGTACGCGACCACGCCGAGGCCGACGGTCAGGACCGTCATCAACAACACGATGATCACGGTGGAGCCAATCCGGGCTGCGACGTAGGCCCAGGGGGGCAGCGGGGTTCCCTGCATCCGCTTGAGTATCCCTTCGTCGCGCAGGATGGCAGTGCTCATCGCCATGTTGACGAACGTGGTGGCGATCACGCCGTAGGCGAGGATGCCTGGAACGAAGAAGGCGTCGTAGGCAATTCCGCCCCGGCTCGAGATGTGCGCCGTCTTGTTCAAAGAGGCGAAGATCACCAGGAACATCAGCGGGAACACAAAGGTGAAGATCCCCCGACTGCGGTTGCGCCAGTAGGCGCGTTGCTCGTAGCGGATCTGCCAGCCGACCAGGCCGAGATCCCGCTTCAGCGGACTCGTCGCTACTGCGCTCATCGAACGACCTCCTCGGCCGAGGCTGACTGATTCACTCCCTGTGACCCGGTGAGCTCGAGATAGATGTCCTCGAGGGTGGGCTGGTTGACCGAGAACTGCCCAAGGTCGACGTCGTGATCGAGCGCCCAGGTCGTGATCCGCTGCGCCGCCACCACCGGCTGTTGGGTCATCACGACGACTCGCTCACCCTCGAGCGTGCGCTGCTCGCACGGGATGTCCGGCAGGTCGCCGAGCGACCATTCGGACGGCAACGAGAAGCGAATCTCGGCCGGACGCAGGTCGCGCCCGCCGAGCTCCTCGGGCCGACCCATGGCGATGATCTGTCCCGCGTTCATAACCGCCACGCGATTGGCCAGGTGTTGCGCCTCATCCATGTAATGCGTGGTGAGGAACACGGTCTTTCCAAGATCACAGAGCGAGCGGATGGTTAACCACGCATGGCGCCGGGCGCCCGGGTCGAAGCCGGTGGTCGGCTCGTCGAGGAAGATCAGGTCGGGATCTCCGACCAGAGCCAAAGCCAGATCGAGCCTTCGGCGCTGCCCGCCCGACAGCTTGCGCGCGCGGACGTTTCGCTTCTCGCCGAGCTCGACCAGCTCGATCACCTCGTCGACCGGACGACGCCGAGCGTAGTACCGGCCGTACATCTCGACCAGCTCGGTCACGGTGAGGTCGTTCTGCACGCCGCACTGCTGGAGCACGATGCCCACACGCTCGCGGAGCTCGCGCTGCCCGTGCGCCGGATCCATCCCCAGCACCCTGGCCTCCCCGCCGCTGCGTGTGCGGTAGCCCTCGAGGATCTCGACGGTGGTGGTCTTGCCGGCGCCGTTGGGCCCGAGCAGGCAGAACACCTCGCCCCGAGCGACCTCGAAGCTCACGCCGCGCACAGCCTCCACGTCACCGTAGGATCGGCGCAGATCGCGCACCTCGATGGCGAGTCGGTTTGTCTGTGTCTGAGTCGTCATACGGGCAGGGTAGGTCGGGTCGGCGCCCCGCGTAAGTGGCGGTCGGCCGAAATATGCAGTGACAAACGTCACGGACCGCGATCAGCGCCGGCCGGACGCGGTGCTCCACGGCGAGACCCGCGGGGATGAACCGGCGGAGCCGCTACCGTGGCGATGAACCGGCGGAGCCCTTACCGCGGCGCGTCGTTCCAGAGCGAGATGACCTCGGTCTCTCGCTCGTACCCGAGCGCGCAGATCGCGCCGGCCTTCAACGCGAGCCGCGCCCCGCCCGACGCCGGCAGCTCGATCCAGCGCGCCGCCAGCACTCGGAAGATGTGACCGTGGGCGAAGGCCAGCACATCACCACCGGCGCCTCGCATCCGGTCGAGGACCAGATCCGCCCGAGCGCTTATCTCCGACGGCTGCTCGCCCCCAGGGCACCCATCACGCCACAGAGACCAGTCCGGCCGCTGCTCGCGAATCTGCGGCGTGGTCAGGCCCTCGTACTCGCCGTAGTCCCATTCGCGAAGGTCCTCCGACACCTCGGCGCGGTCTCCGAACCCGGCCAGTTCACACGTCTCGCGCGCCCGGCGCAGCGGGCTCGTCAGCACACGCGAGAAATCCCAACCAACGAGTAGAGGTTCAAGCGCCCGGGCACGCTCGCGTCCGACCTCGATCAGAGGCAGATCGGTGCGGCTGGTGTGCTGCCCGCTCAGACTCCACTCGGTCTCACCGTGACGAACGAGAACGATTTGCATGCGTTGACCGCCGCCCCCTGAACGCGCCGCCGAGGGCCTCAGGCGTCGCCCGCGGCGTAGGCCTCGCGCTCGATCATCTCGCGCGCCTGGTCTTCGGAAAAGGCCGCGTCCTCGTGCTCGGACGCGTAATGCCGCTGCACCTGCGTCAGCAACTCGTCGTCGGTGGCCGCCGACAGCGGCTCGCCGCAGATGTTGCATTCGATGACTCGCTTGGTCATGACCCGCTCGCTTCCTGATGGGGTGTGAGTGGCTGTGTACCCGCGGCGTCCAACCCGACGCCGCCCCGACGGCTGCCTACTCGCGAGCCGTCGGAGTCGGCCAGCTCGTGCGCGGCGAGCAGCGCCGCCCCGAGCACCCCGGCACGGACGCCGTGCCAGGCCAGGCGGACGGTCGCGTGGCCGCGCAGGCCGGGGACCACGTAACCGAGCGAGACCCGCCGCGCCGGCTCCAGCAACAGCTCGCCGGCGCGGGCCGCTCCGCCGCCGATCACGACCTCCTCTGGATCGAACGTGTTGATTACGTTGGCGATGCCGATCCCGACCCGCTCGGCCCAGATCTCGACGATCTCGGCCGCGGCAGGATCGCCGGCGTGCGCCGCCTCCACGGCCTCAGCCCCGAGCACATCCTTGCCCTCCGCCTTGCGCTTTCCCAGGGCCGAATCAGGGTGCTCGCCGGCCGCTCGCGCCGATAGACGGTCGAGCGCATGGCCGGCCGCCGCGTGCTCGAGCGATCCAATCTGGGGGAAGTTCTCGCGCGGCGCCGGAACTCTCGCGGTGTCCTCCAGGGGCAAGCCGATCAGGGTATGGCCGAACTCGCCGGCCCCGCCCGTGGCGCCGCGGCAGATCCGCCCGCCGAGGACGATCCCTCCCCCCACTCCCGTCCCGATGGTGAGCATGACCAGGTTGCGAGCGACCAGCCGGAGGTCCGTGTCGTGAGCTTCCGCCAGCGCAGCCACCGTCGCGTCGTTGTCGACGAACACCGGCACTCCGAGGCGCTCGCCCAGCACCTTGCGCAGCGGCACGTCGGTCAACGGGATGTTGACCGACGACACGACGCGCCCGGTCTCGAACTCGACCACCGACGGGACCCCGATCCCGACGGCGGCCAGATCGTCCGACCGGATGCTTTCGACCATCGCCACCAGCTGGTCGATGAGCGCGCCGCTGCCGGAGCGGTCGGTCGGCTTCAGCACGGACTCACTGAGCTCCCTCCCGCGCAGGCGGGCCACTATCACCTTGGTCCCGCCGAGATCGACCCCGATGACCGAGGTCACTTTAAGCCCCCGATGCCGCTGAGCGCACCAGAGCGCCGGCCGCCGGGTCGACCAGCACCTTCACCTCCGACGCCAGCGGCGGCAGCAGAGACGCGGGCAGGAACGGATCCGGCTTGGCATCCGGACCGAAGGCCGCTGCAACCGGCTCCGCCTTGGAATCGCCCGTGGCCAGGAACACGATCTGCCGGGCGTTCACCAGCGCGGGAAACGTGAGCGTGACGCGCGGCACGTACGGCTCCAAACCAGCCTGCTCCACGCCGAGCACCAGCCGCGAGCGCTCCGACAGAGACCCCTGATCGGGAAACATCGAGGCTAGATGCCCGTCGCCGCCGATCCCCAGCAACACGAGGTCGAAGCGGGGTGGCCCCGCGGCGCGCAGCTCGCGCTCGTACTCGTCCGCGGCCGCATGGGGACCGAGCTCCCCGCGCATCCGGTGCACCGACGGCAAAGATCCTCCGGCATGCGCGAGCGGGTCCAGGAGCGACGCCTTGACCATGCCATAGTTGGAGCGGTCATCCTCGGGCGGCACGCACCGCTCGTCGCTGAACCACAGGGTGCTCCCGGACACGTCAACGCCCACAGACCGGACCGCGTCCACGAACTCGCCGTAAGCTGCCCGCGGGGTGGATCCTCCGGTCAAGACGATCTGGCCGGAGCCGGCAGCTACGCCGACCAGCATTGCGGCGCAGGCGCGGGCCGGGTCGTCGAGGATCTCAAGCTCAACGCCCACGGACGCTCAACTCCTGGACCTCGCGGACCGATGCGTCACCCAGCATCGGGGCAGAATTCTCTGGCGGCTCGGAGCGCCGGGCCATAGGTGGGATCGCGCAGATGTGCCTGCCTGACTCCCTCGCCCAGGATTCCTCCCTCGCCCCGTGATGCCCCCAGCACCAGCCAGGTCTGCTCGCCGCGATCCGGCGAGGACTCGCGCGCACACAAGCCGCCGTCGGCTCGGTCCAAGGACAGCGCGCATCCCGCCCGCCACGCCACGGTCACACCGGCGAGACCGGGCACCTCCTGCTCGAACGGCTCCAGGCGGACGTCGATGTAGCGCAGGCTCTCCGTGTAGGCGCGGCCGCACAGGCCGGAGCCGTTGGCCGCCCGCAGCGGCCGAATGTCCCAATGCAGGCGCGAGGATATCCAGCCGGCCAACAGCAGCGCGCTCGCCGTCGAGTTCGCCTTGTGGCGAACCTTGAAACCATCCAGCGAGGCAAGCATCGCCCGGCGCCGCGGGGGATCGAAGCTGGCCGCCAGGCGCTCTCGCCACGGCGTCGTGCGCAGCCAGGCCAGGTCGACGACGTAGGCCAAACCGAGCTCCTCCTCGGCGCGGGTGAGCGCCGCGGCCGGGTCGGGAGCGTCGTCGGAGTCGACCAGCATCACGTCGATCAGCCCTCGCAATGCCTCCACCGCTTCGTCGTGGCCATGGGGGGACCAAACGATGGTCGGAATCTCGGCGATCACGATTGGATCGACGATCGTCGCCAGCGCGGTCAGGTGCTCGGGACCCATGTCGATCTCGACGCTCTCGCGAATCACGCCGATCCCGGCGCGCTCGTCGTAGCTCATCACCGCAACGGCGTCGAGGGTGTCACGTCCATCTTCGACCGCGCACAGGATCGTGCGCGAGGCGTGATAGCGCCCCACCCGTTCCAGCCGGTTGGCGATCTCGCCCTTCCAGGAGCGGTCGACGATCACGATCAGGTTGAGCACGCGTGCCGGCGCCAGCCCCTGATTGGCGGCATGACGCTCGCGCAGCATCTCGCGCAGGGCGGCCTCGATCGCGTCCGGGTTGGTGTCCTGCTCCGACCAGACGTCCTCGCTCACAGCCGCCGCCACCTGCGGTCGCTCCCCAGCAGCCTGTCGGCCTCGGCCGGTCCGGCTGAGCCGGCTGGGTACTGCGGGATCGGCGAGGTCGTGTCCGCGTGCCACGCCTGGAGGATGGGGTCGATGATCCCCCACAGCGCGATGATCTCATCGCCCCGCGTGAACAAGGTGGCGTCGCCGCGCATCGCGTCGAGGATCAGCCGCTCGTACGCCTCCGGCGACTCGGACAGGAACGAGGTCCCATAGCGGAACTCCATGTTGACCGGACGGATCCGCATCGTGGCGCCGGGGATCTTCGCGCCCAGTGAAACCGAAACGCCTTCGTCGGGCTGCACGGTCAGGATGATTTGGTTGGGCTGGACCCCGACCGACCCGATGTTCTTGAAGGCCAGGTGAGGCACCGGCTTCAGCGTGACCACGATCTCGGTGACCTTGCGCGCCAACTGCTTGCCCGTCCGCAAGAAAACCGGGACGCCGGCCCAGCGCCAGTTCGAGACGCTCAGACGCAGCGCCGCGTAGGTTTCGGTACGCGAATGCGGATCGACTCCGTCCTCCTCGAGGTAGCCGACGACCTTCTTGCCGCCGACTACACCGGGGCCGTATTGGGCCCGAACCGCCATCGCCGGCACATCGCCGGGCGATGGGGGCACGATCGACTCGAGCACCTTGAGCTTCTCGTCGCGCACGCGATCGGCGTCGAACGAGGACGGCGGCTCCATCGTGAGCAGCGCCAGCAGCTGCATCATGTGGTTCTTGACCAGGTCGCGCAGCGCCCCGGCGCCCTCGTAGTAGCCGGCCCGCCCTCCGATCCCGATGTCCTCAGCCGCGGTGATCTGGACGTGGTCGATGAAGTTGCGGTTCCAGACCGGCTCGAACAGCGCGTTGGCGAAACGCAGCGCCAT
>JAFAZZ010000197.1 GCA_019239375.1 Solirubrobacterales bacterium
GTCGCCGACGTGCGGGGAGGAGAAGTCGAGGGCCAGCCGGTTTACGAGCACCCGTTGGTTGACGCGGACGGTGGGGAGCATCGATCCGCTGGGGATCCGGTAGGGCTTCACGAGGAACGCCTGCACCGCGAGTGCCACCGCAAGGGCGGCCAAGATGATCCCGGCCAGCTCGATCAGCGTGCTCGCCGGCGACTTGCCTGCCGTGGTCACTCCCGCTCTTCTTCGGCGGGCGCCTCCGCGGCCGCCTCCGCGTCGGGGGCCGCCGGCGAGTCGGCCTCAGGACCCGCCCCGGCCGCGCGGCCCGCCGGCGAGTCGGCCTCAGGAGCCGCCCCCGCCGCACGGCCTGCCTGCGAGTCGGCCTCGGCGGCCGCCTCCTCGGGCACAGTTGCGTTGTCCGCCGCCGCAGGCTCCTCCGCCCCCGGCGCGTAGAGTAGCTCTCGCTCGACCGCGACCTCGGGCGTGGTGCTGCGCCGCTCGCGCACCCGAGCACGCTTTCCCACGCGGCCCCGCAGGTAGTAGAGCTTGGCGCGGCGGACGTCGCCGCGGGCCGCAACCTCGATGCGCTCGATCTTCGGCGAATGGAGCGGGAAGGTCCGCTCGACGCCGACGCCGAACGACTGCTTGCGGACGGTGAAGGTCTCACGCGCGCCGTGGCCCTGGCGCTTGATCACGACGCCCTCGAACACCTGCGTGCGGCGCCGCGTTCCCTCGATCACCTGGAAGTGGACGCGCAGGCGGTCGCCGGCGTCGAAGGTCGGTACGCGGCGAAGCTGGGCACGCTCCAGGCTGTCGATCACAGTGCTCATGACGGTGCAGACCCCTGCCACACCCGGCAGTGCTCGGCGGTGGGGCGTAGAACACGGCGCATCCGCGCGCGTGTGCGGGCGGCGCCTATGGTAGCGGACCGCGCGCGGCGCTCTGATGCAGGCGCCACTCGCGGATCCGCGCATGGTGGCCGGAGAGCAGGACTTCCGGCACGCGCCAGCCGCGATATTCGGCCGGCCGGGTGTAGTGGGGATATTCCGGAGCGCCGCCCAGGGCGTTGCTGAAGGACTCCTCGAGTGCGGACTCGGGGTGGCCGAGCGACCCCGGCAGCTTGCGCATGACGGCGTCGCAGAGCACCATCGCGGCGAGCTCGCCGCCGGCCAGCACGTAGCGTCCGATCGAGACCTCATCGCTTGCGAAGTGATCGACGATCCGCTGATCGAACCCCTCGTAGCGGCCGCAGAGCAGGGTCAGGGCAGGCTCGCGCGCGAGCTGCTCGACCATCCCGTCGTCGAGCAGGGCGCCGCCCGGCGCCAGCGCGATCACCCGGCGACGAGCGCGCAGATCCACGGGATCGACGTCGTAGCGCGCCCGCAGCGCGGCCTCGACGACGTCGACGCGCAACACCATCCCCGCCCCGCCCCCGAATGGGGTGTCATCCACCTGACCCGCATTCAGCGGAGTGTGGTCGCGGTAGTTCACGTATTCCAGGCGATGCCCCTGGGCCAGCGCGTTGACCACGTGCCGCTGGCGCTCGAACCAGCCGAACGCTTCCGGGAACAGGGTGAACACGTCGATCTCCATCACGCTTCGCCCAGGAACCGCAGGTCGATGTCGATCGCGCGCGCGTCGAGATCGACGTCCCGCACAGCGTCCGAGACCAGCGGAACCAGGAGCTCGCCACCGCCGGAACGCTCGACCTCGAGCATCTCGCATGACGGCAGCTCGACCAGACGGCGAACCGTGCCGACCACCCGGGCCCCGTCGTGCACCGCGCAGCCAACCAGCTCCTCGGCCCACCACTCGTCCGGGCCGAGCTCCGGGGCCCCCGCGCGCGCCACGAGCATGTCCTTTCCGCGCAGCGCCTCTGCCGCGGAGCGATTCTCGTGGTGCTGAAGGCGCAGGATGAGGCGCCGGGGAGTGCCGGCTCGCCGCGTGATCTCGTACTCGCGATCGTCGATCATCACGGTCGCCGCCCCTTCGAGCAACTGGACGTTCGGCTGCGTCACGTGGAAGCTGCCGTCCAGGCCGTGCGGACGGCCCACGCGGCCGGCGAGCAGCCAGTCCATCGGAGACCTCAGGCGTCGACGATGTCGACGAATACGCGGCGCCTGCTCTTGGCCGCCGCGGTCTTGACCACCGTGCGCAGCGCGGCGGCCGTGCGGCCGCCGCGGCCGATCACGTTTCCGTAATCATCGTCGGCCACCGATAGCTCGAGCACGGTTGCGTCGTCCTCCTGCACCTCGTTGACGCGAACCTGGTCGGGATGCTCGACCAGACCTCGCGCCAGGTACTCGAGCAGCTCCTTCATCGCCGGACGGGCCCGTGGCCGCCCGCGTGGGTACGCCCGCATTCGAGCCGCCCCTGACGGCGCTGCGCGGCGTCCTCGCCACCTCGCGTAGCGCTGCTACGCGTCGGCGGCTGCGTCCTTGCGCAGCATCCGCCAGTGTCGTCTCTCGGTGCGCGCGTACCCACGCGGACGACCACTACTGGATGCCCTGGGTGCGCAGCAGCTTCGAGACGGTACCGGTCGGCTGCGCTCCGCGCGCCAGCCAGTCGCGGATGCGCTCCTCGTCGAGCACGATCGTCGAGGGATCCGTCTGGGCGTTGTAGTGGCCGACGATCTCGATTACGCGCCCGTCGCGCTTGGCGCGCTGATCCGCGACGACCACCCGCCAAACCGGGTTCTTGCGCGAGCCGATGCGAGTCAGCCGTAGTCGTACCGCCATGAGAAGGACGAGGTTAGCGGGCCTGCCGCATCAGCGCGCCCAGGTCGGGCATCCGCCCCTGGGCGACCTGACGCATCACCTTGCGCATCTGCTCGAACTGCTTGATCAGCTGCTTGACCGCCTGAACATTGGTGCCGGAGCCCTTCGCGATGCGCAGCCGCCGTGAGCCCTTGATCAGCTCGGGGTGACGGCGCTCCTGCGGGGTCATCGACAGGATGATGGCCTGAATCCGGTCGAACTCGCGCTCGTCCACCTTGACCCCCCGCAGCTCCCTGCCCATCCCCGGGATCATCCCGAGCAGCGATTGGAGCGGCCCCAGGCGCCGGACCTGGCGCATCTGATCCAGGAAATCGTCGAGCCCGAACTCCTGCTTGCGCAGCTTGCGCTCGAGGTCGGCCGCCTGCTGCTCGTCATACGTGGCCTCGGCTTTCTCGATCAGGGTCATCACGTCGCCCATGCCGAGGATGCGCTGCGCCATCCGGTCCGGGTGGAAGCGTTCGAACTGGTCGAGCTTCTCGCCCGTGGAGGCGAACAGGATCGGCTTGCCGGTGATCGCCTTGACCGAGAGCGCCGCGCCGCCGCGCGCGTCGCCGTCGAGCTTGGTCATGACCACTCCGTCGAACTGGACGACGTCGGCGAATTGCTCGGCCACCTGGACCGCGTCCTGACCGGTCATTGCGTCGACCACGAGGAGCACGTCGTGCGGCTTGACCGCCTTCTTGATGTTGGCCAGCTCGGCCATCAGCTCCTGATCGACGTGCAACCGGCCACTCGTATCGATGATCAGCACGTCCTTGCCCTCGGACTGCGCGCGGTCGCGCGCCCAGGCGGCGATCTTGACCGGGTCGCGATCCGTCCCCTGCTCGTACACGTCCGCCCCGGCCTGCTGTCCGACCTTGATCAGCTGGTCGACCGCCGCCGGGCGGTAGACGTCGCAGGCCGCGAGCGCCACCGAGGACCCATGCTCGTGCTTCAGATAGCGCGCGAGCTTTGCCGTCGCGGTCGTCTTGCCCGAGCCCTGCAGCCCCGCCATCACCACCACGGTCGGGGGCCGGGGCGAGAAGGACAGCTCCCGCGCGGCGCCGCCCATCAGCTCGGTCAGCTGGTCGGAGACGATCTTGACCACCTGCTGGCCGGGGTTGAGCTTGCCGATGATGTCGGCGCCGAGCGCCTGCTCCTTGACGGCGCCGGTAAAGCCCTTGACCACCTTGAAGTTGACGTCGGCCTCGAGCAGGGCGAGGCGGATCTCGCGCATCGCGGCGTTGATGTCGTCCTCGGTCAGCGTGCCGCGCCCGCGGACGTCGGCCAGCGTGGCCTGGAGCTTCTCAGCCAATGAGTCGAACATGTGCGCTCTCAGCGTACTGCGTGTAATGGGCCTCGCTGACGCTCGGCGACCGCTCTGCTCGCTCGGCAGCTTCCACAGCCCGGCATCCGGCCGGGCTACTGGGCGACGAGCGCCCGCGCGAAGTCGCCGGGGTCGAACGGCCGCAGGTCCTCGAGCTGCTCGCCGATTCCGATCAGCTTGACCGGGATGCCGAGCTCCTGAGCGATGGCCAGCGCGATCCCACCTTTGGCCGTGCCGTCGAGCTTGGTCAGCACCAGCCCGCTCACGTCGACCGCTTCGGAGAACAGGCGGGCCTGGCGCAAACCGTTCTGGCCGGTCGTGGCATCGACGGTCAGCAGCGTCTCGTGCGGCGCCTCCGGGATCTGCTTCGCGATCACGCGCTTGACCTTGGCCAGCTCGGCCATCAGGTCGTCCTGAGTGTGAAGGCGGCCCGCCGTGTCGATGATCGCCACGTCGACGCCGTCCCGGCGCGCCGCCGCGATCGTGTCGTAGGCCACCGCGCCTGGGTCGGCTTCGGGCGGCCCTTTGACGAACGCGACGCCGGCGCGCTGCGCCCACAGCTCGAGCTGCTCGACGCCGGCCGCGCGGAAGGTATCCCCTGCCCCCACCACGACCGAGCGGCCGAACTCGTTGCTCAGGTGCCAGGCGAGCTTGCCCACCGTCGTCGTCTTGCCGGTGCCGTTGACGCCGGCGACCAGGATGATCGTGGGGTGGGGCCGCAGGTCGATCCTGTCCTCGCCCGCCTTGGCGATCCCGGCGAGCAGCTCGGTCAGGCGGTTGGTCAGCGCCTCTCCGCCGGTTATCCCGCCTTCGGTCGCTTCGCGCTCCAGCTGCTCCACCACTTTGGCCGTGGTGGTGGCGCCGACGTCGGCGTAGATCAGCGCCTCCTCGAGCCGCTCCCAGGTCGCGTCGGAGAGGTCCTCGAACAGGGTCGCCTGGATCTCTGTGGTGAGCGCCTGGCGGGTCTTGCGCAGGTTCTCGCGCAGCCGCCGGAACATTCCGCGGCGTCGCTCCTGGGTCTCGGCCGCCGCCTCGGGCGCGGGAGCCGGCACGCCGTCGACGATGAACAGATCTCGCCAGTCGCGCGCCATGCGGCGGGCGAGTTTACGCCGCCTCTTGCGCGGGCGGCAGCCGGCGCGAGATCACCTTCGAGATCCCGTCGGCGCCCATCGACACGCCGTACAGCGAATCGGCCGCCTCCATCGTCCGCTTCTGGTGGGTGACCACGATGAACTGGGCCTGACTCGAATAGGTGCGCAGCAGCTCGAGAAAGCGGTCGATGTTGAGATCGTCGAGGGCGGCTTCGACCTCGTCGAGGATGTAGAACGGACACGGCCGGGCGAGGAATACCGCGAACAGGAAGGCCAGTGCGGTCATCGACTTCTCGCCGCCCGAGAGCAGCGAGAGCCGTTTCATGTCCTTGCCAGCGGGCGTGATCTCGATCTCGACCCCGAGCAGGTCCTCCTCCGGCTCCTCGGCCGCGTCGGTCCGCTGCTCGCCGTCCTCGGCGTCGTCTGGATCGGCGTTGTCGTCCGCCGGCACCCGCGCGCCGCCTAATACTCGCGCCGGTCCGTCGCGCTCGGCCATCAGCCGCAGGCGCCCGCGGCCGCCGGGAAACAGCCGCGCCGCAACCTGCTCGAAGTTGCGGGCGGCCGCTTCGAACATCTGCTCGAAGCTCTCGCGGATCTGGCGGTCGGTGTCGGCGATCAGCTTGTTCAGCTCGCGCAGCGCGGTCTCGAGGTCCTCGCGCTGGCGCTCGAGCTCCTCCACGTGGGCCACCGCCTCCTCGTACTCGGCCTGCGCGAGTGGGTTGACCGGACCGAGCTGCTCGCGCCGGCGGCCCAGCCGCTCGAGCCGGGTGCGGAGCGCCTCGCGCTCATGCACCGCGAGCGCGGTCTCGGCGGGCGCCGCCTCAAGCTCGAGCCGCCGCGCGAGCTCGTCGAGCTCGTGCGCGCAGTCGCCCGCCCGGTCGCGAACGCGCTGCAGGCGGACTTCGCTCTCGGTCAGCCGCTCCCCGGCCTGGTGCAGCCGGCCGTGGAGCGTGGCCTCCTCCTGGGCGCATTCCTTGAGCTCGGCGGCGACGTCCTCGCCGGCCTGGCGATCGGCTCGGAGCGCCTGCTCGAACTGTTCGCGGCGCGCGGCCAGGGCGCTGCCCGCCTGCACCAGCGCCCGCTGCACCCGTCGGACGAGTGGGTGCAGCGCCCGATCCCGCTCGGTCGCGGCGCGCAGACGCTCGAGCCTGGCCTGCCGCTCGCTTCGCTCGCGCGCGGCGCGGTCGCGCTCCGCACGCGCCGCGGCCAGCTCGGCGGCGAGCTGCATGCGTCGGGCGGCGTCTGGACCGTCGTCGGGGGCCGCCCGCCGGCGCCCGATCATCGCCTCGAGGCGTCGCTCGTGCTCGGCCGCCTCGTCGCGCTGGTTGACCGCGCCCCGATGGGCGTCGCCGGCGCGGGCCGCCGCGGCCTCGGCCTCAGAGACGCTCTCGGCCAGACGCTCGAGCGCTTGCTTGGCTCCTACCTCGGCCCCGGCGGCGGCCTGGCTCGCGCGGATCAGCGTCTCGCGCCGATTGCGCTCGGCCAGCACCCGCTCCTCCCCTACCGCAGCCGCCTGGCGAAGCTCGCGCGGCGCGGCTGACCACACGCGTCCGGCTCGGGTAACGGCTACGCCGGTGAACGGCTGCGGAAGACCATCCAAGTCCTCGACGACCCACGTATTGCGCAACAGCCGCCGCGCGACGGCGACCGTCTGCGCCGGTCCGCGGACGTGGTCAGCGAGCGGCTCGGCCCCGGCGGCGGGGGACGACTGGGGCTGGGTGGCGTGGACCTCGGCCGGGTCTCTCACCAGAGCACGCGCGGCGTCGACCTCGGCCGGGTCTCTCACCAGCGCACGCGCGCCGTCGGCGCCCGCCCTGTCAAGCAGCTCCGCCGCCTCCGATCGGTCATCGAGGACAGCGGCCCGGAGGCGTCCGTCGAGGGCCGCGGCCACCGCGTGCTCGTACCCCGGATCGACCTCGAGCTGGTCGGCCAGCACGACAGCCCCTCCCGGCGCCGCCGCTTGGCTGCGCAAGAACTGGTTGCACGCAGCGAGCTCGCCGCCGACCCGAGCTGCCTCGCGCCGGGCTGCCTCCACGCCCCGCTCGGCCTCGCGCAGCTCGCCCCGCAGCCGCTCAAGAGCCTCGCGGGCTTGCTCCCGCGCCGCCCGAGAGGTTTCGACCGCAGTCGCCTGCTCAGCCGTGGCCGCTCCGGCCGCTACCAGCTGCTCCTCGAGCTCAGCCAGCTGGCGCGCCAGCTCGGCCTCGCGGTCGCGCTCGAGCCGGGCCAGCGCCTGTTCGAGCTCGACGATCCGCTCTTCGAGCCCCGGGTCCGCCGGCTCGGCCTCGACGGCGCGCTGAATCGTGACCAAGTGCTGCTCGGCTCGACCCAGCCGCTGCTCGAGCTCGCCGGCCGCTGCGCGTACCGCGTCAGCACGGTAGCCGACACGTTCGGCCGCGCCCTGAGCGAGGAAGCAGCGTCTCGAGAGCTCCTCGCGGTGGGCGCTGCGGCGCGCGAGCGCTTCCTCGGCCGCCTCGCGGCGTGCCGCGACGGTGGCGAGGGCACGCTCGAGCTCCTGGCGCCTGCCACGGGCCTCGGCGGCCGAGGCCTGCGCGCTTGTCAGCTCGAGCTCGTGGATCCGCAGGTCGTCGCGGACGAGTTCCCATCGCGCCTCGAGCGTCTGGCGCTCCAGGCGAGCGTGCAGCTCCGCCGCCTCGGCCTGGCGCTTGAGCGGCCGCAGACGCGAGCGCGCTTCCCGTTCCACGTCGAGCGCCCGATCGAGGTTGTCCTGGGTGCGGGCCAGCTTCAGCTGCGCCCGGCGCCGGCGCTTGCGGTGCTTGCCGAGGCCGGCCGCCTCCTCGATCAGCATGCGCCGGTCCCGCGGCTTGGAGGTCACGATCGACTCGACCCGACCCTGGGAGATGACCGAGTGCATTTCCTTGCCCAGGCCGGTGTCCGAGAGCACCTCGATCACGTCGACGAGCCGACAGCGAGCGCCGGCGAGCCGGTACTCGCCCTCTCCGGCGCGGTCGAACCGTCGGAGGATCGAGACCTCGGGCGCGCCGAGCCCAAGCATGCCCTCGCTGTCGTCGAGCACCAGCTCGACCTCGGCGCCGCGGGCACCTTGGCGCCCGGGCGCCCCGCCGAAGATCACGTCCTGCATGGACTGGCCGCGCACGGCCAGCGGGGACTGCTCGCCGAGCGCCCACAGCACCGCGTCGGTGATGTTCGACTTGCCCGAGCCGTTCGGGCCGACGATCACGCTCACTCCCGGCCCGAACTCGAGCCGGGTCCGGTCGGGGAACGACTTGAACCCCTTGAGGACGATCGACCTCAGGTACATGCCGGCCTCACTCGAGCGCCTCCAGGGCGACCTGCGCCGCCTCCTGCTCGGCGTCCTTCTTGCTCCGGCCCCGGCCGCGGCCGACCTCGACCCCGCCGATCGTGGCGCTGACCGAGAAGACTCGATCGTGCGGCGGACCCTGCTCGTCGACCACGTCGTAGGCGACGAGCGCTCCCTTGCGCGCCAGCCGCTCCTGGAGCGCGGACTTGAAGTCGACGGGATGCTCGAGGGCGTCCTCGATCTCGGGCGCGAATGCAGCCACCACCGCCGCGGCGGTGCGGTCGTAGCCGAAGGCGAGGAAGCAGGCGCCGATCACCGCCTCGATCACCGAGGCGAGCACTCGCTCCGTCCCGACCAGCGCCGGCACGGTCGAGGAGACGCCGGGGGGCGCCGCCGCGGCCAGCCGATCGGGCACGCCGAGCCGCTCGGCGACCACGCGGCAGGACCGCCCCGAGACTGCCTGCGCTCGGATCTTGGTCAGGCGCCCAGGCCCGAAGCGATCCGCCTCGAGCCGTGGATAGAGATGAGAGGTAACGGCCAGGGCGAGCACGCTGTCGCCCAGGAAGGCCAGACGCTCGTAGGAGTTCGAGCGCCGACTGGTCCACGAGGCGTGGGTGAACACCGGCGTGGACAGCTCCGCGGGCAGCTCGTCCAGCAGCTGCCGCAGGCGCGCAGCGGGGTCGTTGTGGCGTGGAAGGCGGTTCGCGGTCACTCACTCAGGATCGCGGCCCGCGTTCGTCGGTGCCGACGCGTGCGCCTCACCCCCGGTCACGCTCAGCACGAACTCGACCGCCTGGCCGACCGTCCTGATCTGGGCCGCCTGCTCGTCGGAGATGCGCACGCCGTAGGAGTCCTCAAGCTCCTGGACGAGCGTGTACAGGTCGAGCGAGTCGGCGTCGAGGTCCTCTCTGAAGCGGGTCGCCTCCGAGATCGTGCCGGGATCGACCTCGAGTTCGTCGACGAGGTGTCCGCGGATCACCTGGAAGATCTGCTCGCGGGTCACTGGGCCGAAACGGTAGCCGTCGGCTCGGACGAGGCCTGGGCGCTCCCGGGGATCGGGCCGGAGCGTCCGGCGGGCGGCCGCAGCGCCCCGGCCTGCTCAAGCGCGGCGCGGGTGCGACCAATCACGTCGTGCTGCACGCCGCGGGCGGCCACGTCGATCGCGCGGGCGAACCCGCGCGCGCTGAAGCGCCCATGAGCGACCACACCAAGTTGCCTCAGGCCGAGCATGTAGGCGCCGCCCGGACCCTCGGGGTCGATCGCCGCACGGAGCTGGCGCATCGTCGGCGCGATCAGCCGATGGGCCAGCCTGCCCCGCGGCGAGGACCCGGAGAACTCGCTCACCAGCCGCATCGCGCGACTGGATACGCCCTCGATCAGCTTGAGCGTGATGTTGCCCGTGAAGCCGTCCATCACGACGACGTCGGCGACGCCTTCGACGATCTGCGTGCCCTCGATGTTGCCGATGAAGTTGAGGCCGATGCCCTGCGACCCCGCCAGCTGCTCGTGGACGCTGACCAGCTCCGGCGTTCCTTTGTCCGGCTCCTCGCCGTTGGACAGCAGCGCCACGCGCGGGGAGTCGATTCCGATTACCGCCTGAGCGAACGCCGCGCCCATGTGCGCGAACTGGACCAGGTGCTCGGGTCGGCAGCTCACGTTCGCGCCGACGTCGAGCAGCAGGATGGGCGAACCACCTGGGTTGGGCAGCGGGAGCGCGAGCGCCGGGCGGTAGATGCCGCGATCGCGGCGCAGGTTGAAGAGGGCGGCGGCCAGGGCCGACCCGGTCGATCCACCGGTCACAAACGCCTGCGCCCGTCCCTCGGCCACGGCCTGGGTGGCCAGCACGATCGAGGCCTCGGGCGTGGTCCTCACCGCCTGAGCGGCGTCCGCCCGCTTAGCGATCGAGACGGGAGCGTCAACCACCTCGACGCCGGCGCCCCCGGGTCCGATCTCCTGGGCTGGGCCGAACAGGAGGACCCGGACGCCCTCGGCTGCCGCACGGGCAGCACCGGCCGCAACCTCGCGAGGGCCGAGATCCGCCCCGCCCGCATCCACGGCGACGGTTACCACCGGTGGCCTAGCTCAGCTGCTCGTCCCGATCCGGAACGACCACGTCGCGGCCCTTGTAGCTGCCGCACACCGGGCACACCCGATGGGGAAGGCGAGGGCTGTGGCACTGCGGGCACGCGTTGTAGGTGGGTGCGCCGATCTTGTGCTGCGCACGACGTTGCGTTGTGCGCGCATGGGACTGCTTCTGCTTGGGAACGGCCATGCCAGGCAGTGTAACCGCCCCCTGCGCGGCAACCGGGCCAGCGGCCGGGGCGCCTACTCGAAGCGAAGCTTCGATAGTGCAGCCCAGCGCGGGTCCGGATCGCGCTCGTGGCGATGTTCGGGCCCCGCCTCGTTCAGGTTCTCGCCGCACCGCGGGCACAGGCCCGCGCAGTCTTCCCGGCACAGCAGATTCGCCGGCACGCTTAGGGCCAGCGCGTCGCGCGCCCACGCGCGCAGGTCGAGCACCCCGTCCTGAATGTACGGCGAAGTGAGCTCGTCGCTCTCGTGCGGCTGATGGCCACGGCCGTGCGCGCGCGTGGCGCCGGCGGCGCCGGGTTGCGAGACCTCAAGCGCGTCGACGCTGAAGCTGGGCGCGGCCGGTTCCAGGCAGCGCATACACGGGCCGGTCAACGCGGCCTCGAAGCGCAGCCGCAGCGCATACCCGTCGCGCGTGGTGCGAGAGATGTCGAGTCGAACCGGCACGGTTTCCGGCTGAACGGGGTAGGTCTCGCCGGCGAGTCCGAAGGCGTCGATGGCCACGTGCAGGTCGAGGCGCCGGCCTTCACCGGCGGTGAGGCGCAGGCTGCCGAGGTCGAATGTGTCGGTGCGCAAAGGAGACATCGGTATCGAGCTTAACGCTGGGTGGCGCGCACGCTTGGCGAGAAAGTCGGGACTAATCCGACTTTCTTCCCAAGCCACGATGATTCGGCGATGTCCCGGTGGTTTCGTTCCTACGGGTTCGCCGAGGTGTTCGACGGCCTGACCGTCGGCGCGTACCCGCTCGACGAGGACGACATCATCACCCTCGCTGATGCCGGCGTGCAGCGTGTGCTCAACCTGACCGAGGACGCCGAGTACCGGCCGGGCGAGCGCCGGTCGGTGCAGCGCGCCCTGGCCGCGGCCGGCATCGAGGAGCGGCAGCTGAGCCTCACCGACTACGGCGGCCTTCCGGCCGGGGCGCTTGAGGCCGCGGTGGGGCAGGTAAACGCGTGGCTCGACGAGGGCGCCCGGACATACCTGCACTGCCGCGCCGGATGGCAGCGATCGGCCGCCGTCGCCGCGGGCGTGGTGGCAGTGAGGAGCGGGATGGAGATCGACGAGGCGCTTGCCTTCGTGCATGAGCGCAAGCCGTCGGCCGATCCGCTGCCCCACCAGCGCGCCGATCTGCGCCGGTGGTGGTCGGCGCGCGCCGACGGGCGCTCGCGCTGACTCAGGTGGCGAGGCGTTCGAGCAGGTCCGCCTCGCACCCGACGGGCGCTCGCGCTAAGTCAGGTGGCGAGGCGTTCGAGCAGGTCCGACTCGCGCTCCTTGGACAGGCCGGCCGGCGGGGGCAGCACTTCGTCGCTTGCCTGCTTCGGCGGATCCGCGCGCTGGCGGAGCCACGCCAGCGTGTCAGCGACGGTCTCCTCGAGGGATCTAAAGGTGAGCCCGGCACGTCGCGCGCGGCCTATGTCGACGGCGAGGAAGCCACGGAAGGCCTCGTGGCGAGGCAGGTCCAGCCACAGCGGGAGTTCGCCCCACGGCTCGACCCCGGCCTCGGCCAGCCGGTCCTCCGGGACCCACACGAACTCAGCTCTGCCTCCGGTCGCGGACCGGATCCGCTCGAGCATCGACCCGAAGGTCAGCGGCGTCGCCGGACCGGTGGCGTTGAACACGCCGGTGGCGCGCGCCTCGACGAGGTCGAGAATCCAGCCGGCCAAGTCCCGCACGTCGATCAGCTGAACCGGCTGGTCCATGGCGCGGGGCACGAGAACGCGCCCGCCGCCGGCCAGCCGGCGCACCCAGTAGGTGAAGCGCTCGGTCGGATCGCGCGGCCCGACGATCAGCCCGGGGCGAACCACCAGCGCCCGACCCGGCAGCACTCCCTCGACCTCGCGCTCGCAGGCGGCCTTGAGCTCCGAGTAGTAGCGTACGACGTCCTCGGCGTCTGGCGGGGGTGCCGGCGCGGTCGGCGCATCCTCGTCGAGGCCGGGCCGGGGAAAGGTTCCGTAGGCCGAAATGCTCGAGACGAACGTGTAGCGATCGATGCCGCCGGCGAGCAGTTCGGCCGAGGCGCGGACCACCCTCGGCAGGTAGCCGGAGGTATCGATTGCGGCGTCCCACTGTCGGTCGGCGAGCAGGGAGAGGTCTCGCTCGCGATCACCATGGATCTGCTCGACGCCGGGCACCGGGGCCGGGTCGCTCCGCCCGCGGTTAAACAGAGTGAGGGTGTGGCCCCGCACGCGCCCCGTGTCCACGATGTGCCGGCCGAGAAACAGCGTTCCGCCCAGGACTAGCAACCGCATGGTTGCATGTTATCGGGCCGAGCCGGGCATGAATCGCCGATGGTCACGACCGTTTCACACGCCGCGAGCTCGCGCGGCTAGCCTTCTCGCCCGTCCCGGCAGGTGAACCAGGAGGTGAGGCAAGTGCTGGCGACCCGTCGTGCGCGCGTTATCGACACGCTGAGCGCCGTGCTGCTGTGCATGGCGATCACGGCCGCGTTCGCCGGCAGTGCCGCCGCGGACTCCGGGAGCTTCATTCGTCATATCGGCTGGACATCGGCGGCGCCTACCCCCGGTCTCGAGGTACTGACCGGGACGCTCAGCGATCCCAGCATCCATCCGCGTTGGACCGTCACCATCGAGGCTCCGACGGTCAGCCCGTTCGACGGGAGCGTGGAATTCGCCGAGGCCGGCAGTCCGACCTGGGCCCAGACGACCGAAGCCACCCTCGTTGCGGGCGGTTTCACACCCCGCGCCGACACGCTCTTTTGGCCCCGATACGTAGACGATCCCCGCGGGGTCCTGGGCGTCCGGGTCCGCGTCGGCGAGTTTTCCACCCAGGCAGCGGCCGCGAGCGAGGCCGCCGCGCTGACCCAGGCCGGGTTCCAGGCGCTCGTCGAGTGGGAGGGGTTCGACCCAGAGCAAGATCCGGACGCCGAGTTGCTGCACGCGGTAATCGTCGATCCGCGGTGGTTCGCCGGACGCGTGATCGCCTACCACGGTGGCGCGGTCGCGAGTCGCCAGACAGTGGCCGCACAGGCCCAGCAGCTTGGCGCGCTGGCCGCGGTGAACGCCGGATTCTTCACGATCCAGGCCCTACTGGCCGATGCGATGGGCGTGCCCACGGGCCTTGGCATCTACGGCGGACGGCTCGAGGGACTGGCCAATGACTCACGCGCGGATCTCCTGCTCGACGCTCGCGGCCGGGCGCGGATCGATAACTTGCGCACGGCCGCGCAGCTGTTCGCCGGCGGGAGCTCGACGCCCATCCTGGGGATCAACCGCCAGCCAGGCGCGGCCGAGGATTGCGGGGTCCCCGGCTTCAGCCCGACGAGCGCTCCGCGCCAGGGCGTGATCTGCACGGGCAGCGACGATCTCGTGCTGTTTAACCCCGAGTTCGGCGCCCCGCTGCCGACCGGGCCGGGCCTCCAGGCCGTCCTCGACGCTCAGGCTCACGTCGTCTCGATCGGGACGCGAGGCGGCTCGCTGCCCGCCGGCGACTCTGCGCTGCAGGCGATCGGCCGGGACTCCGAATGGCTGAGCGCGCACGTACAGCCGGGGGAGCGCGTCCTCGTGCGCGAGCAGATCCGATCGGCCGATGGCGCTCCGCTGCGCCTTGCAGCCAGAGCCGGCGCGGTCAGCGCCGCGCCGATCCTGCTTCGCGACGGCCACAGCGCGATCGATGCCGTGCGCGAGGGTGTGTTCGACCCGCGTGACCTGTTCGACTATGGCTTCAGCGCACAACGACACGCGCGGACGATCGCCGGCATCGATCGGCTCGGCCGGCTCCTGCTGGTCACCGCCGACGGCGTGCCGGGCGTCAGCGAGGGCCTCACCTTGACCGAAGAGGCCGAGCTGATGCGCTCGCTCGGGGCGCTCGAGGCGATGAACCTCGACGGCGGCGGCTCCACCAGCTTCGTCGTCGGCGGCCAGACGGTCAACCA
>JAFAZZ010000366.1 GCA_019239375.1 Solirubrobacterales bacterium
TCGTTCGGCGAATGGATGTTCGCGTCCGGCAGCGAGAAGCCCGTGATGATGGTCGGGATCCCCTTTTCCGCCAGCGCCGCCGCGATCGGCAGCGTGCCGCCCGAGCGGACCAGCGCCGGCCGCACGCCGACAGCGCGCTCGAACGCCCGCAGGCCCAGCCGGACCGCCGGCGCATCCGGCGAGACCAGCGCCGGCGGGGCGCAGGAGAGCAGATCAACTGCGAGATCGAGACCGGCCGGCGCGCGCTCGCGCAGCAGCCGCTCGAACTCCCGCGCGATCTCCGCCGGGTCCTGCTCGGGCGCCAGCCGGATCGACACGTTGGCGTCGGCGCGCACCGGAAGCACCGTCTTCTGGGCCTGGGGCGAGCCGCTCTCGATCCCGTTCACGTCGAGCGCAGGCTCCGCAGTTGTCCGCGCGTAGAACTCCTCGGCGGCCCGCGCGTCGCTCGGCCGGGCTCCCTGATCGGCCAGCGCGTCGGCGCCGGCGGGCAGCTCACGCCAGGCCGCACGCTCGTCGCCGGTGGGCGCCACGACGCCTTTGCGCAGCGACTCGACCAGCCGCCCGTCGCTGGTCAGGACCGCGCCGAGCGTCTGGATCAGCGCGTGGGCGGCGTTCAGCGCGGCGCCGCCGAACAGTCCGGAGTGAAGGTCACGATTGCCCGTGCGCGCCGTGAGGTGGAAGTACACCAGGCCGCGGGTCGCGATGTCGAACGCCGGTCGCCCCGGCGCGATCATCTCGCTGTCGAAGATGATCGCGGCGTGCGCACCGCGCGGGTCGGCGGCCAGGTACTCGACGATCGATTGCCCACCGGTCTCCTCCTCGCCGTCACAGGCGAAACGCACGTTGACCGGGAGCCGGCCGGTTCGGGCGAGCTCGCGAGCGGCGGACAGCAGCATGTACAGCTGCCCCTTGTCGTCGGCCACCCCGCGCCCGTACAGGTACTCGCCGCGAATCTCGGGCGTAAACGGCGGCGAATCCCACAGCTCGAGCGGATCGGGCGGCTGCACGTCGAAGTGCCCGTAGCAGAGCACGGTCGGCGCGTTCTCACGATCAAGTGACGCGCGAACCTCGCCGATCGCGAGCGGCTGCCCGTGCCAATCGCGCAGCTCGCACTCGCCGCCTGCCTCGTGCACCAGCCGGCAGACCCACTCGCCCGCCGCGAGCACCTCGCGCGCGCGCCCCGGATCGGCGCTGACCGACTCTATGCGCAGGAACTCGGCGAGCTCGGAGTACCAGCCGGGGGCGCTCAATAGACCTCGGGCGCGAACGTCTGCTCCTCGATCGGAGGCCGGACGTACGGCTCGTCGGCGCGCGGCGGGAGCTCGAGCGGGGGAGGCGTGAGGTCCTCGTAGTCGACCATCGAGAGCAGGTGGTGGATGCAATTCAGCCGGGCCCGGCGCTTGTCGTCGGCCTGCACCACCCACCAAGGCGCGACCTTGATGTCGGTGTAGCGGAACATCTCATCTTTCGCACGCGAGTAGGCAACCCAGCGCGCGCGCGACTCGAGGTCCATCGGGCTGAGCTTCCACCGCCGCATCGGATCGTGTACGCGGGCTTGGAAGCGGCGCTCCTGTTCCTCGTCGGAGATCGAGAACCAGTACTTGATCAGCTGGATGCCCGAACGCACCAGCATGTGCTCGAATTCGGGCGCCGAGCGCATGAACTCCTGATACTCGCCCTCGGTGCAGAAGCCCATCACCCGCTCGACCCCGGCCCGGTTGTACCAGGAGCGGTCGAACAGCACGATCTCTCCGGCCGCCGGGAGATGCTGCACGTAGCGCTGGAAGTACCACTGCGTCTTCTCGCGCTCGGTCGGTGCCGGCAGCGCGACGACGCGACACACCCGCGGGTTGGTCCGTTCGGTGATCCGCTGGATCACCCCGCCCTTCCCGGCCGCGTCGCGACCTTCGAAGATCACCACGATCTTCAGGGCCTTGGCCCGGACGTACTCCTGCATGATGACGACCTCGCGCTGGAGCTTGAGGAGCTCCTTCTCGAACCGTTTGCGGGTCAGCTTGTTGGGCTTGCGCCCGTCCTGCGTCTCGGTGATCTCGTGCTCGGTCATCTCGTGCTCTCCTCCAGCGCCGCGGCCAAGTCTAGAACGCGGGGCTCGCCCGGTCGGGGTTCGTGGCAGCTGCCCGTCGAGCCTTATCGCGCCGGGGGTCGCGCTGTATCAGGCCCGGCGCCCGTTGCCCAGGACGGTACGGTGCCCTGATGGACGAGAGCCTACGCCTGAACCGGGCCAACTGGGACGAGCGCGCCCCGGCCCACGCCGCCTCACCTGACTACAAGATCGATCGCTACCTGAACGACGCGTCCTTCATCAGCGACATCGTCCGGTTCGACCTGCCGCGCCTCGGCGACGTCGCCGGGCTGGCCGGCATCCATCTGCAGTGCCACATCGGGACCGACACGATCTCGCTTGCGCGGCTGGGTGCGCGCATGACCGGCCTGGATTTCTCCCCGCGCTCGTTGGCCGAGGCCCGGCGACTCGCCGAGGCGACCGGAACGGCGGTGGAGTTCGTGGAGGCCGAGGTCTACGACGCACCCCGCGTTCTCGGTGGCGGCAGGTTCGACTTCGTGTTCACTGGCATCGGCGCGATCTGCTGGCTGCCGAGCATCCGGCGCTGGGCGCAGGTGGTGGCCGAGCTGCTCGTCCCCGGAGGCTGGGTGTTCATCCGGGAGGCGCACCCGATGCTTTGGACGCTGGACGCATCGGGCGACGGGTTGATCGTCGTCGAGCACCCGTACTTCGAGCGCGCCGAGCCAAGCGTGTGGGACGAGCGCGGCACGTACGTCGAGACCGACACTGAGTTCGAGGCCACCGTCACCCACGAGTGGAACCACGGGCTCGGCGAGATCGTCACCGCGCTGCTGGATGCCGGGATGCAGTTGACGATGCTCGTCGAGCACGACAGCGTTCCCTGGGAGGCGCTCCCGGGACTGATGGAGCGGACGTCCACGAAGGAGTGGCGGCTGGTCGACCGGCCGTGGCGGCTGCCCCACACTTACACGTTGCGCGCCGCGAAGCCGGTCTGATCTTCGATCACGTGGGCGACGAACTCGGCCGCGGCCGGGATGCGTCGCCCTGGGTGGCGCCGGTACGGTGCCACCGCCGGCTCGCCGCGCCAGAAGGCCAGCGCGTCGTCGATCAGCGAATGCCATCCGCGGCCGAACGCCTCACGCGCGTACTCCCCGGCCTGCACCTTCCCGACGATCTCCCCGGTCGCCAGCGTGTAGTGCAGCCGTGAGACGCCGAGCACGCCCCACGCGGCATACCGGCGCGGCAGCGACTGGACGGTCCTCAGGCCGGGACGCCGGGAACGTTCGACCCACCGGCTCCAGTAGCCGCGCAGGTTCTCGAGCGTCCAGGCGCGGAGCTCGCCCGAGTCAACCCGGATCTCGAGCCGGTCGGGTTCGGGGCCGCGCACGGCGACTCCGTGCCGGGCCAGGGTGTGCCAGGTCACGGGATTGACGTCGAAGCCGTCGCGCTCCGCGACCCGGAAACGTCCCGCCACGTGGCCTGCGAGGGGTGTGAGGTCTCGGGGCGAGACGGCCAAGGCGCCGGGCGCGAGGTAGCTGCCGTTGCAAACCAGCGGCCAGCGGCGGTGAAGCCCCACGTCGCGGGCCAGCGC
>JAFAZZ010000452.1 GCA_019239375.1 Solirubrobacterales bacterium
TGGCCGTTCTTGCGGTTGTAGAGGTCGAGGAACACGATCGGCAGATAACCCTGGAGGTACTGCTGCTGATCGATCGCGAACGCCATCGAGCCGTTCTGGAGATCGGCCTGGACGCCCGAGTTCAGGTCGAACGTGGCGACCTTCGGATTGCTGGGTGGCTTACTGGTGACCAGCGCCGTCCCGATGGCGTTGTTGAGCGCCATCACTGCGTTGATCCCCGAATGGGCCTGCAGATAGGACGTGACCTGTCCGATCGCCTGCTGCGGGTTCGACGCCGCGTTCGGGGTGGACAGCGTCAGTTCCGTGCACGCGGTACCCGACGAGGGCGCGCTCCCGCTCTTGCACTGCTGGCCGACGCCCAACGCCTGGGCGATTCCGTTGCACCGGTCGAGCAGGTTCTGCCCCGACTGGTGGATGATGCACAGCACGTTCGTGGCGCCGAGCTTCTTGAACGCGGCGCCTGCCGCCTGACCGGCCAGCTGCTCGGGCTGACCGACGCAGGTGAGGGCTTTGCTGGCCGCGATGTCGGCGTCGTCGCAGCCAGCGTTCAGCAGAACCACCGGGATCCCGGCCGCCGCCGCCTTGGCCAGCGTCGGGTTCATCAGCGCCGGATCGTGGTTGGACACCGCCATGCCGTTCACGTGCGCGTTGATGGCGTTCTGGATCTGCGCGTTCTCTGCGTTGTCGTCCGGCTGGGCCTGGCCTTGTTGCTGGGAGCCGTAGACCTCGGTCAGCGTACAGCCGAGGTCTGCGGCCGCATCCTTCGCGCCCTTGTACACCACGCTCCAGAAGCTGCCGTTGTCGCCGTGGGTGATCAGCGCGAACTTGTACGAGCACGACCGGTTTCCGGCGCCCGACGAGATGTTCACCGCGCTGGTCCCCGAGCCGCCACTCGCCTTGCTGCTCGAGCTGCTGCTACCGCACGCCGCCACCAGCAGGGCCGCAGCGCCCACACAGGCGACGATGCCGATACTCCGGGGCAGTCGTCTCATCGAATGATCTCCTCCGTCGTCAGAGCCGTGTGGTCAAGGAAGGCGATGCTCTCGCGAGCGTCGCGCATCGGTCCGCCGGCCACCGTCGGCTCGTCTCCGGTGATGGCGGTGTCCTGCTCGAGCACGAGCCACCCGTCGTACCCGTGCGCCTGCAGCGCGTCGATGACCTCCGCGATGCGGGCGTCGCCCTGGCCCAACGCCTTGAACAGACCTTGGCGCGTCGCGCTCACGAGCGAGCGCCGTCCGACTCGCAGCTCCGCCGCGAGTTCGTCATCCACGTCCTTGAGATGCACGTGAACCACCCGATCGCCGTGCTCCCGCGCGAATTGCACTGGATCGGAGCCACCGATGAGCAGGTGCCCGGTATCCAGGCACCACCCAACCTCGACTACTTCCAGCGCGCGCTGCACCTGCTCGTCAGTCTCGATCAGCGTTCCGGCGTGCGGGTGCAGGGCCACACGCAGCCCGTAGTCGGACGCGAGCGACTCGATCGTCTTCAGATTGGCGGCGAGCCTGCTCCAGCCCATGGTGTCTAACTCCTGCGGGGTGCCCCAGCCGGTGTCCTGGACGGCCGCGAGCACGAGCATCCCGCCGCCGGCGCTGCTGATCACTCGCGCCGAGCGGTGTGCCTCGGCGAGAGCCGCGTCGAGGCGGCGCTCGTGCAGGACGAGGGGAACGAACCCGCCCACGAGCGCCAGACCGTAACGCTTGAGCAGCGAGGCGAGCGCCGCGGGATCGTCAGGCAGGAACCCGGGAGGACCAAGCTCAGTCCCGCGCAGACCAAGCTCGGCCATCTCGCCGAGTACGGTCTCCGGCGCCGGCATCACGCCCCACCCAGGCACCTCGCACGCCCCCCAGGAGATTGGGGCGCCGGCCAGCCGCTCAATCGCCGCCGTGGCCGGGATTGCCCGTGCGTGCGTCCTATGCATTGATCCCTTGAATTCCTCTCTCGCTCGGCCTAGACCACTCCAACTTCGCCTGGCGATTAGAGCGCTCTAACGACCGGTGCGGCGACTATATCCCCTGGCTTCCGGCGAAGTCAAGGGCGGAATACCGAGATGCGGAAACGGTGCCACGGCAGGACCACCGGAGGATCCGACGCCGGGCCAGCTACGGCGCTCCGGGGTGCAAATCGCCGGCGGCGCGCGTCCGACGACAGCGGCCGCGTCCGACTCGCCGGCGCCCCGCGTCCGACGACCAGCGGCCGCGTCCGACTCGCCGGCGCCCCTCGTCCGACGACCAGCGGCCGCGTCCGACTCGCCGGCGGCGCGCGTCCGACGACAGCGGCCGCGTCCGCCTCGCCGGCACCCCAAGTCCAAAATCGCCGGCAGCCGGTCGTCCCCTTTGTACAGCCCGTCCCTCCCCAGCTGTAGAGCGCGCTAACGCAATTGCAATATTGTCGCGCTCTAAGTAAGGTCCAGCCGAAACGCAGGCTGAGCAAGGTCGTTCACGAGATGCCATCACCCGCGCGCCGGCCCGCGCCCCACCCCGTCGTGCGTCGCGCCCCGACGATGGAGGACGTCGCACGCGAGGCGGGTGTCTCCCGCGCGCTCGTCTCGCTGGTGATGCGCGAGCGGCCAAACGTTTCGGATGAGCGCCGCCGGCGTGTGCTCCGCGCAGCGGCGAAACTCGGCTACCGCCCCAACGCGATGGCCCGAAGCCTGGCCAGCCGGCGCACCAAGACGGTCGGCGTGATCCTCGATGACCTGCGCAACCCGTTCTTCGCCGAAATCGCCGGGGGCGTCGAGGAGCTCGCCTCGCGGGTCGGCTACCAGCTGCTGCTCGCCGCGGGCGGACGGCAGGCTCGTCGTGAGCGCGCTGCGCTGGGGGCGCTGCTCGAGCATCGGGTAAGCGGAATGATCCTGGTCAGTCCGCGCATGCCCGCTTCCGTGATCGCGACCGCAGCGGCCGAGGCACCCCTGGTGATCGTGGGGCGCACCGTCCGCGGAGTGGACGCCGACAGCGTCCTGATCAACGAGGCCCACGGCACCGAGCTGGTGCTCGATCACCTGGTGGGTCTCGGCCACGAGCGCATCGCGCATGTCGACGGCGGCACCGGCGCGGGCGGACCGCAGCGCCGGTCCGCCTATCTGCGCGGGATGCGGAGCCGGCGGCTCGGCCGCCACACGCTCGTCGTTGGGGGTGACTTCACCGAGGAGGCGGGCGTCAATGCCGCCGCCGAGCTGCTCCGCCTGCCCGAGCTGCCCAGCGCGGTCTTCGCCGCCAACGACATGGTCGCGGCGGGGCTGCTCGGGGGCTTCGACCGCGCCGGCGTTGATGTCCCCGGCGACGTGTCCATCGTCGGCTACGACAACATCTCGATCGCCCACCTGGCTAACGTGTCGCTGACCACGGTGGACCAGCCACGGACCGACATGGGTCGCCTGGCGCTCGAGCTGCTGCTCGACCGGATCGACAACCGCCGCGCCAACGAGGTGCGCCTGATCGAACCGTCGCTGGTCGTCCGCTCGACGACGGCGCCACCGCGCGCCCTCGCCGCGCCGTCGATGGCGGCCATCGCGTGAGCAAGCGCTGTCGGGCGTCAGCCATACGCTCTCGGGCGTGAGCCATACGCTCTCGGGCGTGAGGCACACGCTCTCGGGAGCCGTGTCCGCACCCGGGCGTCATTACTTTCTCGCTGCGGCTGGCGTGACTCACCAACCCCCATGTGGCCGACGTCCCCCGCGCAGTTGATCGAGGTCCAGCGCACGCTGGCCGAAGCCGCGCCCACCCCGTGGCGGCCGCCGCGCGGCGAACCGCCGGCCATCGGCGCGGTCGTCGTGGTGTTCGCGCGCGGGCAGACGGGCGCCGGCGCACGCGGGGATCCCGCGTGGTCGGCCGCCGCCGTGATTCGGCGCCGGCAGCTCCTGGCCGAGGCGACCGTCGCCGGCGCGGCGGCCGACCTGTACGTGCCGGGCCTGCTCGCGCTGCGCGAGGGAGCTTGCCTCGAATCGGCCGTGCGCGCGCTCTCAGCTGCGCCGGACGTGCTGCTGGTCGACGCCACCGCGCGTGACCACCCTCGGCGCGCCGGCCTCGCGCTGCACCTCGGCGCGGTGACCGACGTGCCCACGGTTGGCGTCACGCACCGGCCGCTGCTGGCGCGGGGTGAGTGGCCGGACGACGATCGCGGCGCCTGCTCGCCGCTGGTCCTGGAGGGCGAGGGCGTGGCCGCATGGCTGCGCACGCGGCGTGGCGTGCGCCCGCTGGCCATCCACCCCGGCTGGCGCACCACGCTCCAGGTCGCGATCGACATCGTCATGATGGCCACGCACGGACACCGCACCTCCGAGCCGCTCCGGCACGCGCGCTGGTTGGCCCGTATCGCGCGTGCCCATGCCGCGCAAACTGTGGCGCGGCGTCCGTCCGGCGAGTAGGGTGCGCCCTTCACGGTCCCAACCAGGAGGAAGGCATGCCCCAGGCCAGAAGCAGTGGTAGTTCGGGCTCGAGCTCGGGTGGCTCGTCCGGAAGCGGTCGGTCGCGCGGCTCGAGCGGGACGGGCTCCAGCGCCAGCCGGTCCAGCGCCAGCCGGTCGAGCAGCAGCCGATCGAGCGGCACGCGTCGTACGACAAAGAGTAGTAGCGGCAGTGGCACCAGCAGCGGATCCCGTTCGCGTGCGTCGAGCGCAGGGGCGTCCCGCTCGGCCGGCCCCGGCGCGAGCCAGGCAGCGAGCGCGGCCGATCCACGGCTCGACGCGGTGGCGCAGCGCGTCCGCAAGCTCAACGAGCGCATCATCGAGGAGAGCAAGTCGGCCGGCGAGGCTACGCTCACCGCCTACGAGAAGGCCCTCAAGGCGATCGCGGGTTCGCTCGAGCGCGGTCCCGGCAAGAGCGAAGTCGAGTGGATTTCCGCGCTCGCCACGACGCAGGCGAAGTGGATCCGTGACGTGACTACGGCATGGACGTCGGCCGCACGGGGGGTGCTCAAGTAGCCGCGTCCCGACATGACGTGGTCCCGCGACTCGGCACCCGAGCGCGTCCTGCGCTACGCCTGAGGAGCGCGACGGGCGCGGCCGCGAGCACGGCGCCGGCCGCCGCCAGCAATGCGCCGGCCGGATTGGCCGCGTGCGCCGCGAGACCGACCACCGGGCCGCCTAGACCGACGCCAGCGTCGAAATAAGCGAAGAACGCACCGGCGGTCCGCCCGTGCCGGCGCGCGGGTACCGATGCCAGAGCCAGCAGCCCGAGGCTCGGCACCGCCAAGCCCTGCCCGATCGCCATCACCACGAGCGAGATCAGCGCCACCGGCGGCGTGGCCGCGACGGCCAGCCCGGCCAGACCCGCGGACTCGAGCACTACCGAGGCGATCAGCGTGCGGGGCGCGCCGTAGCGATCGGGTATGCCAGCCAGGATCGTGCGACTGGCGATCACGCCGATGCCGAACATTGGAATTACCAGCGCGGAGATCCCGGCATGCTGCTCGGTGACTGCCGCCGCCCCGAACGAGAGCACCCCGACGTAGCCGAAGTTGACCAGCATGAGCCCGAGGCCTGGGCGAATCGTCACTCGCCACGTGCTGCGCTCCTCGCGTGGCTCCACGATGCCTTCGGGGGCGTCCTCATCGCTGGCGCGCGGCTCGTAACCCCGCGACAGGCCAGCGGCCAGCCCGGTGGCGAGCAGCGGCAAGACCGCGGCGGCGAGCCACACCCGGTTCGGGTGAGACTGGCCGGACAGCGCCTGGGCGAGTGGCGGGCCGACGGTCAGGCCGGCGTAGTTGGCCAGGCCGATGTGGCCCATCGCGCGCCCGCGGCGCGCCGGCCCGGCCAGGCGCAGCAGCCACAGCACCGTGGCAGCCATCATCAACGCCTCGCCGGCGCCCACCGTGAGGCGGCTCGCGATCAGCAAAGGCAGCGAGTGCACGAACGCGGGGAAGGTCCCCGCCGCCATCACCAGCGCGCCAACGATCATGATGCGTGCCGGACCGCGCCGGTCGGCCAGTCGACCACCCAACGGCCGACCCCCCGCGCCCGTGATCGCCGGGGCACCCACCGCCAGCCCGATGAACACCGCGCCGCCTCCGAGCGAGCGTATGTAGCCGGGCAGTATGCCCAGCACCGCGCCCAGCGCCGCGTAGCAGAGCACGGCGGTCAGGAGCACAATGGGGTAGCGAACTGAACCGCGCATGCTTCCAGGTTGCCCCGGAGACCGTTCGGCCCAGACCGAAATGTGACTTCGGGCGAGTGCTACGAGGCGTCCATCGCGGCGGCCACGTCGTTCATCGCCGCCCGCTCGAGACCGCTGATCTCCACGCCGTCCTCGCGATGCGCGCTGGCGACCCTTTCGGCCACCGACATCACGAACCGCCGGTACGCGTCGATCTCCTCCGGGGTCGCCTTGCGCTCGAGCACCGCAACGGCGTCACGTAGATGCTGCAGGCCCGCCGCCTTGAGCTCGTCATAGGAATGAAAGCGGGTGTGGTCGATCTCGGGCTTTGCCGACTCGATCTCATCCAGAAGCTCGCTCTGTCCGTGCTGCTTGCGCGCTTCCACGTAGGCCTTCGCCATCGCGAAGCTCTCCTTGAACGTCCCGCCCCGGTCGGCCGCGGCGACGATCCCGCCGGCGCTCGGGGGCCCCTCGAGAACGGTCTTCCATTCCTCTTCGGTGAAGTCACTCTTGCCGGTCATGTCTCGCTCCTCCTGGTCCTTTGCTCTGCGACGTCCGCTAAAGCGCCATCGGGAATCGCCGCGACCAACGCGTCGGTTTCCGCCTCGAACACCGCGTACGGCGTGCCCGCAGCGCACCACACGGTTTCGAACCGCCGCAGCGATTCGTCGATCAGCGTCTCCAACGGCCGCTCGTGTCCGAGCGGAGGGATACCGCCGATCGCGAATCCCGTGCCGGTGCGCGCCTCCTCTGCGCTCGCGGCCCGCAATCCAAGCCGCGTCGAGGCCACGCGGCGATCTCCGGCGCACAGCACCATCACGGGCTCCTCGCCCCGCATGAAGACCAGCGACTTGACGATCTGGCCGACCTCGCAACCGACGGCGGCCGCGGCCTCGCCGGCGGTCCGCGTCGAGTCGGGCAGCACCTGCACCGAGACGTCGAGACCGCGTTCGCGCAGTCGTTCCTGGACTCGGGCAGCAGTCGGGTGCATCAGCTTGTGCGCAGCTGGTCGCGCGCGAGGTCGGGCGGCAGCGCGAGCTCCTGCGGCGCCACCGGGTGTTCGTCGCTCCACGACGCGAACGCCTCGCCGTCGCGCCCCTGGTGCTCGCCGGCGCCACCGAGCGCCAGCAGGACCAGACGACGCGGGTCCCGGTTGACCAGCTGGCGGCGAACGCCCGGCGCCACCCTGATCAGCTCACCTTGGACGAGCTCGGTCGGATCGTCCTCGAGCAGCACGGTCAGCGTGCCCTCGAGCACGAGGTAGACCTCCTCCTGGTGCCGATGGCGGTGGATCCGGCCGCGTTGTCCCGGCTGGAGCACGATCTGGTTCATCCCGAACGAGCTGACGCCGAGCTCGCGGCGCAGGGGCGTGAAGCGCTCAGTGGCGTCAGGGTGCAGGCGGGTGCGTGTGGTGCCGTCCTCCATGGCTGCGGCACATCTTCGCAGGCGACTCGGGGCGGCAGGCAGCACCCGGCGCGAGCGGGAACGTCCGCACGCGGACGCGGCTTTGTATCGTACTACGATATCGTTATACGATACGCTCCATCGACTAAAGGAGGATTGTCATGAGAGCGTCGACCCCGGATCCCACCGCTGGAGAGACGGCACGAGCCATACGCGGGGCCCCGGCGGCTCCTCGGCCGATCGGTGATCCCACCGACCCTCGGTACGAGAACACCCCTCGGGAGGCACGCGCATCCGCCGGGGAGAACCCGTCGATCGTGGACCCGACCGACCCGGAATGCGGCCGGTCAGGCGCCTGAGCGTTCCGCCGCCGCAGTGGAGCATCCGCCGCCTGGCTCTCGGGGAGACTCACGTCAGTCGGAGATCAGCGGCAGGTATCCCGCTTCCCGAGACGCCGACATGCTCGCCGGCGCCTTTCGCGTCGCCGGTGTCGCCCGGGCGGCCCGCGCACACATCGCGCGCCCCCGGGCGCGTCCGCCCCGCCACCCTGTCGCGTCCGCCCGCCAGCCCGCCGCGTCCGCCCCGCCACCCCGTCGCGTCCGCCCCGCCAGCCCGCCGCGTCCGCCCCCTTACCCCGTCGCGTCCGGCCCCCCGCCACCCCGCCGCGTCCGCCCCCTCACCCCGTCCACAGGAGCACTGTCTTGCGCGAGATAACCCACACCGCGACGTTTCGCCCCGGCGACCCGATGAACCGGATCCTCGAGGATTTCGAGTGCCCAGCCTGCCGGCATCGGGATCCCGGCGACGTCTTCCCCTCGATCACACTCGACCGCTTGCGCATCTTCTGCGACTGCTGCGCGTCGTTTGTGACCATCCTCCTCGACCAGGAGCAAGTAGATATCGTGCTGCGACATGGCACTCGATCAGGCTGATTTCGAACACCTCCTTGAGCTCCGCACCGGCCTGCGGCGGTTTCTGCGCTGGAGCGAGGGACAGGCTCAGGCGGCTGGGCTCACCGCGGCCAAGCACCAGCTATTGCTGGCGATCAAGGGTCACCCCGACCCGGCGGGCCCGACGATCGGCGAGGTCGCGGGGTGGCTCGTGCTCCGCCACCACAGCGCCGTCGGATTGGTCGACCGCGCGGTCAAGGACGGGCTCGTCGAACGTAGTCCAGACCCGGCGAGCAAGAGCGTCGTGCGCGTGAGACTGACCCGGAGGGGAACCGCTACGCTCGACGCGCTCGCCCAGGCCCACCTCCAAGAAATCGCGCATCTCGCTCCAACGATGGGCGCGCTCTGGCGAGCGCTCGAACAGGCCGCCGACGGCGATACGCCGCATCCTGCCGCGCGGCAGCCGAACCTCGTCTCAGCCGGCTAGGGCCACGCAGCGCAATCGACGCCGTCGATCCGCGAACTCGAGTATCCGCCGGCCCGGCCACAATCACGCAGGATGGAGAACGTGGACCTCCGCGCCGCGATCTACGGCACGATCTCGATCGGAGCTCTGCTCTCCGCCGAGAGCGTCAATCAGGAGACCTACGCAGCGACGGTCGGCGCCGTCACGATCACACTGCTGATCTACGTCCTCGTCCACGCATACTCCGACTACACAGGTGAACGTCTGGCCAGCGGCGAGCCGCTGAAGCTCGGCGCACTCGGGCGAACGATCCTCAGCGAGGGCTGGCTGCTGGTCGGCGCCGGCATCCCACTGGTGGCGCTGCTCCTGAGCTGGGTGCTTGATGCCTCGCTGTCGACCGCCGTGACCGTGGCGGTGTGGACATCGGCCGTGATGGTGCTCATCCTCGAGGTGGTCTCGGGAGTTCGGGCCGGTGAGTCAGGCCGCGAGCTGGCGTTTCAGGCCGCGGCCGGCGCAGTCTTCGGGCTGCTGGTGATCGTGCTCAGGGTCGTCCTCCATTAGCGCCTTGCCCGCGGCGCGAGCGATCAGCGCGCCGCTGGCGGAGCCGTCGACTCGCGCACGACCAGCTTGGTCTCGAGTTGGACATGAAGCGCTTCGATCCGCTGATTCTGGAGCTGGCGGACGAGCAGGTTCACGGCCATCCGACCCAGCTCGGCCAGCGGCTGGCGCACCGTGGTCAGCGGCGGCGTACGATCGAGGCCTCGAACGTAGCGGAGCGAGGCCCATCAGTGTGCATCTGAATGGACGCCGAGCGCTGGAGGCCCATCAGTGTGCATAGCGCGCCACCGCTCCCGTCGTTCCGGGGGGTGTGGCGCGTCATGCACACCAGAGGATCCTGGTACGCCACTCGCCCCGAATCGCCGGGGCGGTGGCGCGTTATGCACACCAGAGGATCCTGGTACGCCACTCCCCCCGAATCGCCACGGGTGTGGCGCGTCATGCACACGAGATCAGTCGGCGATGGCGGCCTGGGCCGCGGCGATCCGGGCGATCGGCACCCGGAACGGCGAGCACGACACGTAATCCAGGCCGGCGCGATGGAAGAACGCGATCGATTCAGGGTCTCCCCCGTGCTCACCGCAGATCCCCAGCTTGAGGCCCGGGTGCGCCTCGCGCCCGACCCACGCGGCCAGGCGGACCAGCCAGCCGACCCCTGGGGCGTCGATCGTCTCGAACGGCGAGCGGTCGATGATCTTGTCCTCGATGTAGGTCGGGATGAACTTCGACTCTACGTCGTCGCGGGAGAAGCCGAGCGCGGTCTGGGTCAGGTCGTTGGTCCCAAACGAAAAGAAGTCCGCGTGCGTCGCAATCAAGTTGGCGATGAAGCAGGCCCTGGGAAGCTCGATCATCGTGCCCACCGTGTAGTCCTCGCCCTCGCGCATGTCGTGCTCGTTGCCCACCGAGACGACCAGCTCGCGGGCGATCTCGAGCTCGTGCTCGTAGGCCACCAGCGGGATCATGATCTCCGGATGGGGCGGCTCGTCCACCGCCTTGGCCGCCCGCATGATCGCGTGTACCTGCATCTCGTAGATCTCGGGATAGAGAATCCCCAGCCGCACCCCGCGCGTGCCGAGCATCGGGTTGCCCTCGTGGATCTCCTCCACCCGGGCCAGCAGCTTCTCGAGCTCCTCGAGGTCGTCGGTCTGCTCGATGCGAGCGCGCTCGACGTGGGCGCGCAGCTCGGGCAAGTTGGGTAGGAACTCGTGCAGGGGCGGGTCGAGCAGCCGGATCGTCACCGGGAGTCCCCGCATCGCCTCGAACAACCCCACGAAGTCCTCCTCCTGGAGCGGCAGCAATTCCCGCAGCGCCTGGCGCCGGCCGTCGCGGTCGTCGGCCATGATCATCGCGCGCATCTTGGGCTGGCGGTTCTCGGCCATGAACATGTGCTCGGTCCGGCACAGGCCGATTCCCTCCGCCCCGAGCTCGCGGGCGCGCTTGGCGTCCTCGGGCGTGTCCGCGTTAACGCGCACGCCCAGCCGGCGCAGCGCATCCGCCCACTCGAGCACCGTTTCGAAGCGCTCGTCGATCTCCGGCTCGATCAGCTTCGCGCCTGGCTCGAGGACCGACCCTGCGGAGCCGTCGATGGCGATCTCGTCGCCGGCCTTGAACTCGTGGCCGTCGATCGTGAGCTTGCCCGCCTCGAGGTCGATCGCCACCGCCGCGCCGGTCACCGCCGGCACGCCCATCCCCCGCGCCACCAGCGCCGCGTGCGACGCCTTGCCGCCCTCGGAGGTGAGGATGCCCTTGGCGGCGTGGAAGCCAGCCACGTCATCGGCCTCGGTGAACGGCCTGACCAGGATCACGTCCTTGCCCCGGGCGGCCTGCTGGACCGCGTCATGAGCGCTGAAGACGATCTCGCCGGCGGCTGCGCCCGGAGACGCGGCCACCCCGTTTGCCAGAACCTCGTACCCGTCGCTCTGGTCGAACGTCGGGTGCAGCAGCGCGTCGAGCTTCGAAGCATCGATCGTACCGAGCGCCTCCTCGCGCGTGAGCAGCCCCTCCGACACCGCGTCGACCGCGAAGCGCACCGCCGCCTGGGCGGGGCGCTTGGCATTGCGCGTCTGGAGCATGTACAGCTGCCCCTCCTCCACCGTGAACTCGACGTCCTGCATGTCCTTGTACTCGGACTCGAGCGCGCGCATGATGTCCATGAGCTGCTCGTAGGCCTCCGGCATGACTTCGCGCAGCTCTGAGATGTCCCGGGGCGTGCGCACTCCCGCCACGACGTCCTCACCTTGGGCGTTGACCAGGAAATCCCCGCTCGGCTCGGGTGCGCCGGTGACCTCGTCACGGCTGAAGGCAACGCCGGTCGCCGAGTCCTCGCCCTTGTTGCCGAATACCATCTGCTGCACGTTGACCGCGGTGCCCCAGTCATCTGGGATGCGGTTGATCCGGCGGTAGGAGACTGCCCGATCGCCCGTCCAGGACTTGAACACGGCCCGGATGGCCTCGCGCAGCTGGTCCTGGGGGTCCTCGGGGAACTCATAGAACCCCTTGAACTCCCCGACGAGCTCTTTCAGGTCG
>JAFAZZ010000483.1 GCA_019239375.1 Solirubrobacterales bacterium
AGACCCGGCCGCCGCGGCGAACAATCTGCACCAGGCGGTCTACGTGGCGCGCCGGGCGCTGGCTCTCGACGCGATCCAGGTCCGCGACGAGATGCTCCAGCTCAGGGCCGAAGTCGACGTCGACCGACTGGAGATCGCCGCGGCGGAAGCCCGCCGCATGCGAACGCCGTCTGCATATCGCGCCGCGGTCGCGCTTTACCACGGCGAGCTGCTGCCGGAGAACCGCTACGAGGACTGGGTTCAGGAGCGCCGCGAACAGCTCGCCGAGCTCGCGGAGGAGCTTGCAGAGGAGTCGGCCGCACTCGCGAGCGACGGCGTGCTGTCCCTCCCCGCAAACGTCAGCTCGTTCATCGGACGCCTCCGCGAGCTTCGCGACCTCACCACCCTAATCGGGCGGACAAGGTTGCTCACCCTGACCGGCCTCGGCGGGGTGGGCAAGACCCGGATGGCGCTGGAGCTGGCCCGCGCCGCTGCGCCCCGGTACACGGACGGAGCCGCCCTGGTGGAACTTGCCGCTCTCGAGGACCCGGAGCTGGTCCCGGATGCCGTGGCGGCTGCGATCGAGGTGCAGGCGTCCGGACAAAGCATCATCGACGCCGTGTCGGAATACCTGGCGCCGAGGTCGACGCTCATCATCGTCGACAATTGCGAACACGTGCTTGGAGCGTCGGCCCGGCTGGTGGAGACGTTGCTCCAGCGGGCGCCGGGGCTCTCGATCCTGACCACGAGCCGTGAGCCGTTACGCGTTCCCGGCGAAGTGGTGTTTCGCGTCCCGTCACTGGACATCGCCGATCCGGAGCGGTCGGCCGGACCGGACGAGCTCCTCGAGTATGAGGCGGTGCACCTGTTCGTCGAGCGCGCACGTGCGGCGGCATCCGGCTTCGCGCTCGACGAGGAGAACGCGGCTGACGTTGCTCGCATTTGCTTTCGTCTGGACGGCGTTCCACTCGCTCTCGAACTCGCGGCCGGGCGTCTCGGGGGGCTTGACCCTGCCGCGATAGCGCAGCGGCTCGATGATCGCTTCCGAGTGCTGCGCGGCGCTGATCAGAACGCGCCGAGCCGGCAGCGAACGCTGACGGCGACGATCGAGTGGAGCCACGATCTTCTCGCTTCGGACGAACAAACCCTGTTTCGACGGCTCGCCATTTTCTCCGGCGGGTTCGAGCTCGAGGCCGCCGAGCAGGTCTGCGGCGACGAGAAGCTCGGCGTTTACGACATTGCCGCTCTCCTAGGCCGACTGGTGGAGAAGTCCATGGTCGCACGTGACGCGAGCGGCTCCGGTGAGCGACGCTACCGTCTTCTGGAGACCGTCCGTGCATACGCGCTCGAGCGCCTGGAGGAGGCGAGTGAGCGCGTGATGATGGCCGAGCGCCACGCGGGGTGGGCAGTCGCGCTGGCGGAGGAATGGCGCGGCTCACCTCGTCTCGACCCTGACGCGGCCAACCTCCGCACGGCCCTCGACACGCTGCTCGACCGCGAGCCGCAGCGCGCGCTGCGTTTTTGCGTCGTGCTGCTGCCTTTCTGGTTGCGGCGGATTGACCTGAAAGAGGCCTCGCGCAGCTTCGAGCAGGCGCTGGCGGCCGTGCCGGAACCGGGCGAACTCCGAGCGCAGGCGTTGCTGTCGGCGGCCTCGATCGATTTTCGCAGCGGCGCCGTGCTCCGCGGGATCGAGCGAACCGAGGAGAGCCACGCGACCGCGGCGGCGATCGGGGACCGCCGGGGACGCTGGCGATCGCTACAGCTGCGCGCCGAGTTTGCCCTGGCAAGCGACGCCGTCGACGCGGCCATTCCGCGACTCGAGCGGGCGCTTGAACTGGCACGGCGCGAGGCGCTCGGAGCCGCCGAGGCGACGTCCCTGCACTCGCTCGGGATCGCCTACTGGATGCTAGGCGACCTGGAGCGCGCCGAGCAGCTTCTGGCAGACAGCGTGCACCGGTTCGATGGTCTTGCCGATTCGTTCGAGCGGATCAACTCGCCCATCAACTACGCGGAGACCATCCGCGGACGCGGCCGGCGCGGGTTACGCATCGTGTTCGAGGACACGCTCCAGCCGTTCGCCGAGATCTCCTGTGCGGCCGCCGCCGGATACGCGCTGGCGAACTGGTCAGGCATCGCACGCGCGCGCGCTGATTTCGCTCGAGCGCACGTGCTGATCGATGAGAGCGAAGGGTGCTTCCGCCAGATCGGCGATCGAGCAGGTCAAGCCGCGGCACTCGTTCGTCGGGCGTATCTCGAGTTCGCCGAAGGGGAGCTCGAGAGATCCCGGCGATCGCTGGAAGAGGCACACGGGTTGAGACACGGGCTGGGCGACCGACGTGGCTCGGGGATCGCGCTCGCCGGGCTAGGGCTGATCCACACAGCCGCCGGCGACTACACAACGGCCGAGCGAGAGCTCGCGGACGCCGCGGCGATCTTCAAGCGCGCCGGCGATCGCTGGGGGCTCGCGATAACCCTGTGGCGAATCGCGGACCTCAGGTATGCGCAACGCGGCCTCGACGCCGCGGAGGCAGCACTGGAGGAGGCTCGTCGCGTGCTTGGACCAACCCAGCGCGAGCGCTGGATCGCGAACACGATCGCCGGTCTCGCCGAGATCGCTCTCGAACGACGGCGTCCGGACCGCGCCGTTGCGTTGTTCCAGAACGCAAGACGGCGATACGCGGCGCGGCGTGACAAGCTCGGCGTCCAGGACGTCGATGAACGGTTGCGGGCGATTGCCGACGCGCGAAGCCCCGGTAACGCCGCGTCTGCGACGAATGCCGGCCGCGAAGCCGCCATCCGAGAGACGGCGCCAGGAAGGAGTCGGCGCGAGCTGCCGGCTTACTTCACCGCGGGGCGCACTATCGGTACTGGCGAGCGAGGTGGCTCCAGGGCGCCGAACATAGCCATCGCCAATAAGACGAACGGGAGGCCGGCGTTTGGATCGGTGGCACCGCCCTGGAAGATCCCGCCGAGCCCCTGGCCGAGGACCCAGTAGACCAGGTTGACGCCAATCGCCGTCCAGAGCAGCAGTCGCGCGTGCCACATGGCCGCCACACCAATCCCGATGACGACAGACAGGAGCGCCATCACGACGGCGATCGCCAATCCATGCCCGTGCGCGGCGGTCGCCGCCCAGTCCTGCACCGTGGCCAGCCAGGTCACGCCCGAGGGCGCGGCGTCGATCGCGTTCCGCGTGGCATCGGCTCCGCTGTTGGCCCCAAGCAACCACAGGTAGGCCATGACCAGCCACAGCGCTGCCCAGGCGACACGCGCGCCACCGGAACCGATGATGCCGCCCGGGCGTGATCCTGGCCAGACCACGAGCGCGACGAGGCCGTAGAGCGACACGGCACCGGGCGCTCCGGTCAGCGGATTGGCGGTGTTCATGAACAGCGTCCCGAGCGCCTCGCCGAACCACCACACGATTAGCGTCCAGAGGCAGGAAGCGGCGAGGGCCGAGCGGACCGTCGGGCGGTACAGGATCCCGAGACCGAGCACGACCTGCGCCGCGGCAAAGAGCGTGTTCCACAGCACGAGGTCCCCGGACGCGATATCCGCTCCCCACTGCATCGTGTCCGCCAGCCAGCGCGGCTCCCCATTCATCAGCTTGCTCAACATGCCGATGAAGCCTTTGGAGTACATGAACGACTGGAACTGCAGCGCGCCGTCAAGCACCCAGAGCAACCCGAGGGCGGTCTGAAGGCAACGCTGCGTGTCCGCGGCAAAGTAGCCGCGGAGCGCGCGGACGGGTGGGCCTGGGCGACGACACACGTCGCCGCCCAGGCTCGCTTGCGTGGTGATGATGTCCACCGCCGTGACTCCACCCGTGTCCGCGGCTTCAGCCTCCGTTGAACGGCGCAACGAGTGGATTGGTGCCCGTGTAGATGCCCGACGGGTTTGGGTACCAGACCCAGAGATGCAGGGTGATCAGGCGGGGATGCCAGAACCCGAACGCGGCACCTGTCTGCGGGCTCGTGGCTGCGCACATCGCCTGCTCGCGGGCGACTACGAAGGTGCCATCGACATAGTGGCAGGCCGCGTCGAAGACCCCATATCGCGCGCCAGGGAGTGGGGCCGTGGCCGGCCTCGACGTGAAGACCCACTCCAGCGCGCCCAGTCTCCACTTCCCGCCGATGTGCTCGTAAACGAGCGCTGCCGGCTTGCGGAGATTGAAGCCAGTGACGCGCGGATTCAAGTAGTGGTAGCCCATGTTGGGGATCATCCGCGTGATGATCCGGTAGCCGGCGGCTGTCGCCCGTCGGAGGTTGTTGGCATATTGCTCGGTGGCCAGGCGCGCGGCGGCCACGTCAGACGCGAGCCTGTCCGGGCTGGAAGCGCCGGCAAGGCCCGAGGCGGAATCAAACCGGCGGCTAGTCTCGGTCGATGCCGACGCATCGATTGTCAGGACCACGGTACTTGCGAGCGCGGCAATGAGCGTAGTGACTAGGAATAGCCGACGCATGGAATGCTCCCTTCGTTGGTGTCTCACGGCAAGACGCGCGTAGCCACACGGTGACGCCGGACCACGCTGCAGCTAACGACCAGGCTCGCGAGGCTTCTACACGTCTCACATCTCCAGGAATCCGGAGTTGCAAAGGTGTATCGGGACCGACTTTGCACGGGCTTAGGGTCCGCTCAGCGCCAAGAGCATTGCGATGCTGAGTACGTGCAAAGTCAGCGCAAAGCGACGCGTAAAAGACTCTCCGCACCTTCCCACAACAAAGGAGACGGAGATGAGTCACACCATCACGCCCGTGCTCGGAGAAGCAACGGTGCAGGACCTGCGGGAAACGATCCGCGGTACGACGCTGGTCCCGGGCGACACCGGGTACAGCGAGGCGGCATCGATCTGGAATGGCGTGCACGACGGTCACCGGCCGGTGATGATCGTGCGCTGTGCCGGCACGGCGGACGTGGTAGCCGCAGTCGGCTTCGCCCGGAGCAATGGCTTGCCAGTTGCCGTTCGGGGCGGCGCCACAGTCTGGCGGGGTTCTCGACGTGCGACGGGGGAATCGTCATCGACCTCTCGGCCATGAATGACGTCACGGTCGACCCGATCGCCAAGCGCGCCAGCGTGGGCGGCGGCGCGCTGTGGGCCGAGATCGACCACGAAACCCAAGCCCACGGGCTGGCCACGACCGGCGGTCTGGTCTCGACCACCGGCGTCGGTGGATTCACGCTCGGTGGCGGGCTCGGGTGGGCGATGCGGAAGTACGGATTGGCCTGTGACAACCTCATCGCGGCCGATGTGGTCACCGCGGATGCGCGGTTGGTGCATGCGAGCGAGACCGACAACGCCGACCTACTCTGGGGGCTGCGCGGTGGCGGCGGCAACTTCGGGATCGTCACCCGGTTCGAGTTGGCGCTCCATCCGATCGGACCTACCATTTACGCCGGTCCGATCTTCTACCCGGCCGAGGACGCGTTCGACCTGCTCCGGACGTTTCGCGACTGGTCCGCGGACGCCCCGGACGAGGTCACCGCACTGGTCAATCTCACGAGCGCGCCACCGCTGCCGCCCATCCCGCAGGAGTGGCATGGCAGGAAGGTCGCTGCGCTGCTTGCCGCCTGCACCGGTCCGATCGACGAGGGCGAGCCGCTCCTGCGCACGATCCGCAGCGTGGCCGAGCCGATCGTCGACCTGCTCGGCCCGATGCCCTACACGGCGTTCCAAACCCTGCTCGACCCGCTGTGGCCGAAGGGCATCCACGCCTACTTCAAGGCCACGAACCTGGCCCAACTCGATGACGAACTAATCGATCGGCTGTGCAAGCTGCATCACGCGGCTCCCGGTCCGCAATGCGAGATCCACGTGCAGCAGATGGGCGGCGCGGTGGCTCGTGTGCCCGAAGGCGCAACAGCGTTCCCCGAGCGTTCGATGCCGTTCGTGCTCAACGCGGTGACGGGCTGGCATGACCCGGCGGAAGGCCCGACCCACCAGGACTGGTCGCGTACGGTGATCTCGAGCGCCGCGCAAGCGTCGACCGGGCGGGCGTACGTCAACTTCCTCGGCGACGCCGACGCGGCCAAGACCGCATACGGAGATGCAACCTACGCACGGCTGGCCGCGCTGAAACGGACGTACGACCCGACAAACCTGTTCCGTCTCAACCACAACATCGCGCCGGCTGAGCGCTGATCGCTTACTCGAGGAGATACTGTGAATCCGTCTCTCATCAACTACACGACCGCTACGTCGTGGGCGGCCGAACGCCGCCGCCGGGCGGAGTGCGTGCGACTCGCGCGGCTGGTGAGCCTCGTATATGAGTTGCTGGACGCCTCGGCCGATACTCAACGACTCCTACTCGAGGTGCCCCATGCCCAGTTGCCAGTGTGCGTGCACCTCGACTACCTGCGCGATCTCCAGCGTGTCGGACGCGAGCTTCTCGCCCAGGTCGGTTCGGCAGTCACTGATTAAGGAACACCACGGCCTCATGCTCGAGACCCGTGTTCTTGCACGCGCGTAGGATCTACCGGCACGTCGCGGCCGGGGGCTACGGCACTGACCTGGCATAGCCGGCTACCGGCATGTCGCGGTCGAGGCCTACGGCCCCGGCCTTGGCGTGGCCGGGCCCGGAGCCTCGATGACTGTGGCGATCAGGTTCACGCGGTGGCGAGCACGTCGGCGAACATCGCTGTGGCGAGCAC